>CAYUWO010000087.1:0-6531 GCA_964448535.1 uncultured Gammaproteobacteria bacterium
GATCAATTCCTAACGGTTATATAATCGATAAATTAAAAACGGGAGAGGATATAAGAAACATAGGTTCGGGCTCCACAGGCGCCACAAACGTTAAAAGGGCGCTCGGCAAGAAGTGGTTCTTTATTGTTATGATTTTAGATGCCGTTAAAGGCATGATTCCTGTTTTGTGTTCAAAATATTTAATTTTGGGAGATGAAGGGGGTTTTATTGATGTCCTTGCGGCAGTTATGGTGATTATCGGACATTCAAAACCCGTATTTTTAGGATTTAGAGGGGGAAAAAGCGTGGCGTCGGGCATTGGGACAATTTATGCGCTTAACTTTTATGTCGGGCTTTATTTAACCCTTATCTGGTGTATTGTTACTTGGTTTACAAAGTATGTTTCAATCGGCTCAATTACGGCTTTAATTTTTGCGCCCGTGTTAATGTATCTTTTAAAAACTCCGGTTTGGTACGTGGTTTATGCTTTTGCCGCAATGGTTTATATTATATACCTCCACAGACAAAATATAAAAAGGCTTATTAAAGGGGAAGAAAACAAGGTGAGATAACAATGAAAACTATTGAAATTGTTCCTAAAGTTAAGGTTAAAAATAATAAAATGCTCTCTCTGGTGTACACTCCGGGGGTGGCTGAAAGTTCATTAAAAATAAAAAATAATCCGGAAAAAGCTTTTGAGCTTACCAACAGGTCAAATTCCGTCGGGGTCTTATCTTACGATTACGACCTTTCTTTTAAGCGGGCAATATTTTTAAAAGAAACAAGAACAACAGACGCTTATCCTCTATGTATAAAAGAATGTTCAAAAGAAGAACTCGAAATGGTAAAAGAAGCACTTTTGCCAAATTTTATGGGGGTTGATACAACTTTGATTGAGGGGCTCCCTTTTGATAATGAGGAATATATTCCGACTTGCTCTAAGGGCTGTGTTCTTCCCGATTCAATAAAAATTGAGAATATGGAGCCTTTGGAATTAAGAAGCGCATTCGGCGGGGTTATAGAAACAAAGGTAAATGACAGGTATGATTACAGAAAGCCTGTTGCCGTTTTATCAGACGGCTCCGCCGTTTTAGGGTTGGGCGATATCGGCGCCAACGCTGCGCTTCCCGTTATGGAAGGAAAAGCGGTTTTGTTTAAAGAGCTCTCTGATGTTGACGCTATGCCCCTTTGTTTAAACACAAAAGACCCTAACAAAATCAAAAAGATAGCTTTTCTTCTTGAAAATTCTTTTTCGGGGATAAATTTAGAAGATATAAAGGCACCTAAATGTTTTGAAATTGAAAAATTTTTAATTCAAAATTTAAGAATTCCCGTTTTCCATGATGACCAGCACGGCGCCGCTATTGTGGTTTTGGCAGGGTTGTATAACGCTTTGAAATTGACAAAAAGGCAAATTGATAAAATAAAAGTTGTGATTTCAGGTGCGGGCGCCGCAGGGCAAGCCGCTTGCAGGCTTTTATTAAAAGCCGGCGTTAAAAATATAGTAATGACGGATATAAACGGAATTGTATACACAGGGCGTCCCGGAAACGATTCCTCCCTTGATTCGATAGGCTCTCTGACAAATAAAGACGGTTTGAAAGGCACCCTAAAAGAGGCTATTATCGAGGCGGACGTTTTTATCGGGTTATCAACGGGCGGGCTTTTATACCCTAAAGATATTAAAACAATGAATGAAAACCCTATTATCTTTGCTCTTGCAAATCCGATTCCGGAAATTTTTCCTTCCCTTGCAAAAGAGGCGGGGGCTAAAATTGCGGCTTCGGGAAGGTCTGATTTTAAAAATCAGTTGAATAATTGTCTTGTTTTCCCCGGGCTGTTTGACGGGGTGATTAATGCGGGAATTACAAAAATAACAGAAGATATTAAAATTTTAACCGCACATGCTCTTTCCTCTTATGTAAAAGATGATGAACTTGATTTTGACCATATAATTCCTGATTCATTAGATAAAAATGTTGCAAAAAATATTTCAGCATGTATTATTAACCATGTCAGAAATTTACAATCGAATACCAACCGCCCTAAATAAAAACAAAAGGGTATTTTTGGGTATTCTTTTTTTGTTATAAATAAAATTGAAAGGTAATTAAACGTGAGCGAAGAAATCAAAG
Organism: uncultured Gammaproteobacteria bacterium; assembly: GCA_964448535.1. Taxonomy (GTDB): domain Bacteria; phylum Cyanobacteriota; class Vampirovibrionia; order Gastranaerophilales; family Gastranaerophilaceae; genus Galligastranaerophilus_A. Next base: position 2,115 of record CAYUWO010000087.1, read on the forward strand.
AGCAGAATGAAGTTGTTGAAGAAACATCAGATATGACGGAAACGGTTGAAAATGTTGAAACATCCGAAGAAGAAACACAGATAACAACATTAAAACCTCAAAGAAAACAATCAAGGAGAAGAAAAATTGAAACTGTTGAACCTGCCGAATCCGAATGGAAAGAACAGGTTGTTCAAATCAGAAGAGTTACAAAAGTTGTAAAGGGCGGTAAAAAATTAAGTTTTAGAGCAATCGTTATTGTCGGCAACAAAAAAGGACAAGTCGGCATGGGGGTTGCAAAGGCGGCAGAAGTTATCGTTGCAATCCAAAAAGCAATTGCGGACGGCAGAAAAAATTTAATTACTGTTCCTATCTTTAAAACCACAATCCCTCACATGATTACCGGAAGATCCGGCGCCGGCAGCGTTGTTTTAAAACCTGCAAGCCAAGGTACCGGCGTTATCGCAGGCGGCGCAGTTCGTGCGGTGCTTGAATTATGCGGCATTGAAAATATTTTAAGTAAATCTTTAGGTTCAAAATCTCCCCTAAACGCCGCAAATGCAACTTTAAACGCTCTTAAAGAATTAAGGACATTTAAAGAAGTCGCATCCCAGAGGGGAATTTCAATGAAACAATTATTAGGTTAAGATGAAGGTAAAATAAAATGACTAAAAAACAATCAGAAGAAAAAGTTAAAATAAGATTAGTAAAAAGTGTTATCGGCGCTCCCGACAAACACGAAAAAATTGTTAAAGCATTGGGGTTAACAAAAACCAACCGTGTTGTTGAGCACTCAAAATCAGAAACAATAATGGGCATGGTTAACAAAATCCCTCACATGGTGGAAATAGTTGAATAGTAAAGGTGAATATAATGATAACATTAGAAGAATTAAAACCCAATAAGGGTGCGGTTAAAAAAGTTGTCAGAGTCGGAAGAGGGCGTTCTTCAGGCTGTGGCAAAACATCTTCGAGAGGAAACAACGGCGAAGGTCAAAGGTCGGGGAGAACTTCCAAAAGAGGGTTTGAAGGGGGTCAAATGCCCGCTTTCAGACGCTTGCCTAAATTAAAGGGGTTTAATAACGTTTTCGCCCTTAACACTTGCGCTGTTAATCTTTCTGCGCTGAATAAAGTTGAAGCCGATGAAATTACACTTGAAGTTTTAATTGAAAAGAAAATCGCACATCCTAAATCAGAAATTTTAAGAATTTTAGGAAACGGCGAATTAACAAAAAAAGTTAATGTAAAAGCTAACTATGTTACTGAAAGCGCCAAAGAAAAAATTGAAAAAGCAGGCGGAAAGGTTGAAATAATCTAACAATGCAGCAAGCAACAAACGAACAAATGCTTCAAAGCTTGTTGAACAATATTCAATCAAGCGGACTTAAGCAAAAATTAATTTTTACATTCTTAATGATTGCGCTTTTCAGATTCGGCGCACAGCTTCCTATTTTCGGAATAAACAACGAAGCCTTTCTTGCTCTTGCGCAAGGGAACAACATAATAGGCTTTTTGGACTTATTCTCCGGAGGCGCATTAGGCAAGGTTTCAATTTTTGCTTTAGGGATTGGACCGTATATTACTTCTTCGATTATTATGCAGCTTCTTGCGGTAATTATCACCCCGCTTGAGCGACTTCAAAAAGAAGAAGGAGAAGCGGGCAGAAGAAAAATTCAACAGTTGACAAGAATGTTCACGGTTGTAATTGCCCTTATGCAATCCCTTGTGTTTGTTTTGCTGCTTTCAAAATTGCCCGGTACGGTTATTCACGGGCTAAATCCGGTTTTATTTTACATAGGCAGTATGGTTGCTTTGACTGCAGGTTCAATTTTTGTAATGTGGATTGGGGAATTAATAACCGAAAAGGGAATAGGGAACGGAGCTTCGCTTATTATTTTTGTGGGCATTATAGCGGGAATTCCTTTATATGCACAAAGGACGGCAACTCTTGTTTCTCAGGATCCGAGGCTTCAATTGGGGCTTGTGATTCTTCTTGCGATATTTATTGCAGCAACAATTTTTATTATCATTTTGCATGATGCAATAAGAAAAGTCCCGATTGTTTCGGCAAGACGTCAAGTCGGAAACAAAGTATACGGCGGGCAAAGCTCAAATATTCCGTTTAAATTAAACCCCGGCGGTGTTATGCCGATTATCTTTGCGATTGCAATTTTGTTATTCCCTTCGACCATTTTGAGCCTTTTAACTCAAATGAAAATTGAAAATTATGCGGTTAAATCAACGCTTGAATCAATTAATTTGTTTTTGAGCCCCTCAAGCATAAGCTATTATATAATTTATTTTCTTTTGATATTTGCCCTGACTTTCTTTTATGCTTCGATTATGCCCAATATGCAGCCGAAAGATATTGCTGACAATTTGAAAAAATACGGTTCGGCAATTCCCGGGGTTAAGCCGGGCAAGCCAACGGCAGAAAAGCTTGATGAGATTTTATCAAGGTTAATGTTTATAGGCGCAATCGCTTTGGGTATTATTGCCATGGTGCCCGCAATCGCATCAGGTGCGTCGGGAATTACCACTATGCAAGGGTTGGGCTCAACTTCACTTATCATTATGGTTGGGGTTGCTCTTGACTTTATCAACAGAATTAAAACTCATATGCTTGCAAAAAATTATGAAACTTTCTTAAAATAGAGGTAAAAATGACTAAAGCGTACATATTTTTAGGTCCTCCGGGGTGCGGGAAAGGCACACAGACGGAGATTTTGGCAAAAGAATTGAAACTTCCTCATATAGACACCGGTTCTTTATTAAGAAAAAATATCGAGCAAAAAACAGATATCGGGATGATTGCAAAAAAATTTATAGATAAAGGTCAGCTTGTGCCCTCTGAAGTTGCAGCCGAAGTTATTAAGAACCGCCTTAAAGATAAAGACTGCGCCAAGGGATATGTTCTTGACGGGTATCCTAGAAGTCTTGAACAGGCGCTCGCTCTGGATAAAATCCTTGATGAATTAAATTGTGATATCAAAAAAGAGGATATTGAAGCCTTCTATTTTAATATTTCTAACGAAGCGCTGATTGAAAGGCTTATAAACAGACGCTCCTGTCCAAAATGCGGCAAAATATATAATTTAAAAACTGCCCCTTCTAAAAAAGGAAACTTGTGCGATATTTGCGGAGCCGAACTTATTCAAAGAAAAGACGACACAAAAGAAACTGCGCTTTTAAGGCTTGAAACCTATGACAGAGAAACAAAACCCCTTGTTGAGTTTTATACAAAAAGAGGAAATCTTAAAACGATAAACGCTAATCAGCCTATTGAAAAAGTTTGGAGTGAACTTGCCTGTGCGGTTGGCATAAAGGATAAAGGATAATGGTTGCAAAAAAATCAAGAGAAGAGATAAAATTAATGAAAACAGCGGGGTCTGTTGTTGCAAAAGTACATCAGGCAATGAAAAATGCGGTTAAACCCGGCGTATCAACGCTTGAGCTTGATAAAATCGCTTATGAAATTATTAAAGACAATAAATGTATCCCGACTTTTTTAGGCTATCACGGCTTTCCCGCTTCAATATGCGCTTCCGTTAACGAAGAAGTTGTCCATGGAATTCCAAGCAATGACCGAATATTAAAAGATGGCGACATTATCTCAATTGATGTCGGAGCAACCTATCATGGGCTTGTAGGCGACGGCGCATGGACATATCCCGTAGGCGAAATTGACCCTAAAGTTAAATCTCTCCTTGAATTTACCGAACGTGCTCTTTTTGAAGGAATTTCAAAAATGGTCGAAGGAAATGTTTTAGATGATGTTTCAGGCGCAATTGAGGATGTCGCCGTTTTGGGAAATTATGGTATTGTCCGCCAGTACGGAGGGCATGGAGTCGGGCATAATATGCATGAAGAGCCTTTTCTTTTTAACTACAGAGTCGGAAACAAACTTAAATTAAAAGCGGGCAATGTTATTGCAATTGAGCCTATGTTAAATTTAGGCGCAGACGACGTCAAAGTTTTAGAGGATGAATGGACCGTAATTACAAAAGACGGGCTTCCTTCCGCACATTTCGAACACACTGTCATGGTTGGCGAAAACGAACCCTTGATTTTAACTAAACTGTAATACTGCTGCCGATTTTATCGGCTCCACACCCTTAGTCCTTCGCTCAAGGCTCAACGCCATTGCTCTTTACATTGACTTTACATGATACAAGTGTTTCGGGTAAACCCTCATCAGGTCGCCCCTCTCGCACCGGTTCCCGCATGCCGCAATTGCTTCGGCTCTCCGCTCATCGCGGCTTACATTCACGTTGACTCTGTACATGTTAAAAACATAAAGGCGAGCCATGGGCTCGCCTTTATGCGCCCAACCCCCAGTCAGAAATTTCAAGAGGCGGAATTTCTGACAGGTGAAGCCCCCTTGGGGCGTAACCTGTAAAGCGAACGACGTGTGAAGCGGAATAATCGCTTTATAAAAG
>CAYUWO010000088.1:0-6403 GCA_964448535.1 uncultured Gammaproteobacteria bacterium
TAGTTATGCCATTCATATACATACTTAAAAAATTTCTTGAAATAATAATAACCGAAAAAGAAGCACAGCTAAAAATAGTACAGTAGGAAAAAAATGCCTTTTATGAAGCCGAAAAAAAAATTATTGAAAACAATAATAATATCAATTCGACAAGAATAAATATGCGAAATTCAGACCCCAGAATGTATGAAGGTTTCGACAGATTTTTAAAACATCTGTATGAACTTGGGGAAAAACTTGAAGAAGACAAAGTCAAGAAAGAAGAAATATTAAACCATGAACTTGAAGTCTTAAAAGAAAAGGAACAAAAAGTAAACGTTTTAGAAAAACACAAAGAACACAAAAAAGAAGAGTATCTTTATGAAGAAAAAATGGCAGAATTAAAGATGTTAAACGAAATTGGCTCTCAAAAACACTTTATGCGCCTGAGAGATAACAAAGAAACGGAAGAAAACGAAAAATTATGATGAATATAAACGAAAACAAAGAGCTTAAAGGAAGCGTGCAATTTGACAAACCTGTTGCACAGGGCTCTTTAACCCCGCTTGACGGCACATTTAAAGAAGAATTTGATAAATTGTTAACGGATGGAATTGAAAATCCGCTTATAGATTTTGGGGTCAGCCCTTTAGCCCGATTTGACTTAAGCATAGAATCAGAAGATGCGGATACTTTTTTAATTGATACAAAAACAATTGAAAACAATGACGCTATGTTTTTTTTAAACATTTCAAGCTCGAATCAAAATTTAAACCTTCAAATTAACGATGAAACGAGCATAATTGACGCAGGCAACTATAAAACAATGGAAGTTTCAAAGACATTGGGCAGCTTAATTATGAAAGCGGCGGAAAATAACAAATCGGTCAGGCTCGATTTTGATAATCAAGTTACGGTCGTTTTAAAAGTTTCAAAAGAAGGGAAAATTGACGCAACATTTTTCCCGCAGGACAGACAAGTTGAAAATTATCTTAAAAACAACATAGACTATCTTAAATTAAGGTTTGACGAACAGAACATCGCTTATTCCAACATAAACTATAAACCTTACAAACAAAACAATAAAAATAAACAGCAAGGAGAAAAACAATGAATGACGCTTATGTTAATGCAATGAACACCCAGAAAGCAACTCTTAACTGGATGAATGCGATAACTGAAAACCTTGCAAATATATATACGCCCGGATATCGCGAAAACAAAACCACGTTCAAAACTTTTTTAGACAGTGTTTCCGTTGACGGATATCTTAAAAATACCGGTCAAGGGAAAGCAATCCCCGGAACTTCAAACGAAAATGTTTATCTTGAAGGGGCGGGATATTTTGTTGTAAGAAACGGAGAAGGGCGCTTGGCTTACACCAGATTAGGCGAATTTAAATTTGATGAAAACGGAGTGTATAAAGCTGCGGACGGCTCAACCGTTCAAGGATACATTATGAATGAAAAAGGCGAAATTATGTCCGGAACAAAATCTTTAGATAAAGAAGAATACAATAGAATTCTCTCCGAAGGCGGCTCCATAAATATCCCAACTACCGAAATTAAACTCTGGGTTGACCCCGATAACGGCAAATATTTAGGAAAATATGACGAATTTGAAATTAAAGGGGACGGCATTTTATACGGCAAAGCAAATAACGGTAAAGAGTCCTCTCCGCTTTTTAAGCTTGCCGTTATGAACTTTCATAACCCGCAGGAGCTTTTTCAATACAAAGACGGAATGTATGTTGAAACGGAAGAATCAGGACGCCCCGTCATGGGACGGGGAGAAGTCCGAAGCGGGCTTGTCGAATTGTCTAACGTTGATTTTAAAGCAAACATAACCTATTATCAGGAAGCAAAACTTCAAATGGAGCTTGCAAAAAATCTTATATCAAGCTATAAAGACCTCTTGCAGAACGCAATCGGACTTATGCAATAGATAAAATTTTACTTTTTTAAAACCTGTGTCATAATGTCCTTTGTTGGTATTAGGAATGAGGTTAGGATTTTGAAATTAAAAGATTTAAAAAGGAAGCTTTTTATAGCGGGGGCTGCTTTTGCCTTCTGCTCTTTTCCCGCATTTGCAATTTCCGAGAATACGTCGGGTGTTTCTGATGAAACATTTAAAATGTATAAAAAAATCACAAAAGATGAAAAAATTATTCAAGCAGTTGAATTTATGAAAGGGGGTTTAAGCGATTATTCAAGAAACGCAATTTTGGGGGATAACCTTTCTGGCAAGCCTATTAAAATAGAATTTCGCGACCTTGGGGCGTTTAATGAAGCCTATAGAGATTTTGACGCCTTAGGGTGGAAACAGAAAAACCAACTTTATATTTTTATTAACCAAAAACACCAAGACGCCCCTAAAGAAGCTCTTGCTGCGGTTTTATCCCATGAGGCGATTCATCAGGATGAGTTAAATTCAATTAATGAAGAAACATATTGCTGGACGCTTGAAGCTGCAGTTTGGACAAATTTAACGGAAGAAAACCCCGGGCTTGAGAATATTAATCACCCGCTTGTTACAAGAGAAAACACAATTAAAAGGCTTTTCATAAAAGGGGGCTATACCGATAAATACGTGAGAAAATCAGTTCTATCAAACGCCGGATATCAAAGTTTGCCTTCAAGATCGCCGGGATTTGAAGACGAAAATCTCTGATATGAAATTTCTTTTTTAAAGATATTCTTATCTGCTTAATTTGTTCGGCGGGGCTTAAAATTTTCAACTTTATCAAAAGACTTTTAAGTTTAGAGCATTTTAATAATGCTTAACTTTTTTGTCAAATTTTTTCAAAGTTTCTGTGCGGCTGTCGGACATTTTTTAAAAATATGCGGCAATATCATATTTATATGATTAATTTATAGAAAAATAATCCGTTTGATAAAGATAACATTTGGCTTCTTTTTTATTTTTGTGGTATTCTGGTTATAATGATATTTAAACGGAGGTAATCTATGGAAACATACGGAATTGAAAAATTGGGAATTATTGAAGCAAAAGCTGTGTACAGAAACCTTACCCCTGCGCAATTAACCGAATTTGCGCTTAAAAGAGGAGAAGGCAAATTAAGCTCAAAGGGCTCTCTTGTTGTTACAACAGGCAAATATACGGGAAGATCGCCCAAAGACAAATTTATAGTTGATACGGATACAATTCATGACGAAATAGCATGGGGTAAAGTAAACCGCCCTATTTCAAGAGAAAAATTTAATTCAATTAAAGGAAAAATGCTTGCATACCTTCAAAACAGAGAGCTGTTTATTTTTGACGGTTTTGCCGGAGCAGACAAAACATACACTCAAAAGTTCAGAGTTATAAACGAGCTTGCAAGCCAAAACTTGTTTATCCACCAGCTTTTAATAAGACCTGACGCACAAGAGCTTGCAAATTACGGCGAGCCTGATTATACAATAATTGCCGCTCCGGGCTTTAAATGCGATCCGGAAGCAGACGGGGTAAACTCTGAAGCTTGCATTGCAATTGACTATGAAGCCCGTATGATTATCATTTGCGGTTCTCAATACTCCGGTGAAATTAAAAAGTCCGTATTCGCCACAATGAACTACATTATGACTAAGAAAAACGTTCTTCCTATGCATTGCAGCGCAAATATGGACCCTGAAACGGGCGAAACCGCCGTTTTCTTTGGTCTTTCCGGAACCGGCAAAACAACTTTATCGGCTGACCCCGCACGCAAGTTAATCGGAGATGATGAACACGGCTGGTCGCCCGATGGCGTATTCAACTTCGAAGGCGGATGTTATGCAAAATGTATTAATTTAACAGAAGAAAACGAACCCGATATTTATAACGCAATTAAGTTCGGTTCACTTGTTGAAAACGTTATAATGGATGACAACACAAGAGAGCTTGATTTCTTTGACGGTTCGTTAACTGAAAATACCCGTGTCGGATATCCTATTGAATATATCAACAACGCTCAAGTTCCTTCAAAGGGCGGAATACCTAAAGTTGTTGTTTTCTTAACCGCAGACGCTTTCGGTGTTTTACCTCCAATTTCCAGATTGGATAAAAATGCCGCAATGTATCATTTTGTAACAGGCTTTACATCTAAGCTCGCAGGCACGGAAAGGGGAGTAACCGAACCTCAGCCGACTTTTTCAACTCTCTTTGGGGAACCTTTTATGCCTATGGACGCTTCGGTTTATGCAAAAATGCTTGGAGATAAGCTTGATAAATACGGCACAAAAGTTTACCTTGTAAATACCGGCTGGGCAGGCGGCTCCGCCGCATCCGGCGCAAAACGTATGAAATTGAGCTATACAAGAGCAATGGTAACAGCAGCATTAAACGGCTCTTTTGACAATGTTGAATTTAAACACCACGATATATTCAACGTTGACTATCCGACCTCATGCCCGAATGTGCCGGATGAACAGTTGGACGCAAGAGGTCTTTGGGCTGACAAAAATGCTTACGATGAAGCTGCTAACAAGCTGGCTCAAATGTTTGCAGATAATTTTAAGGCTAAATATCCCAATATGCCGAAAGAAATTACAAACGCCGGCCCAAGACCGGTTGTCAAGGCGTAAAAAAAGCTTCTTATTAACATTATTATGGATCCCCGCAGTTACTGCTGCGGGGCTTTTTATATAATTGACTTATGGAAAGTCCGTTTTTTATCAGGTTTGATTTATACTTATTTTTTAAGCGCAAAATATTTTAACTGATTTTTCGCAAACTTTAATTTCAATATCACCTTTTATTTTTTTATTTTCACCGTCAATATGACAGTTTAAAAACTCATTTTTAATTTTGATATTAGAAGCTTTAAGATATGCTGCCCTTTTATTAGTTTTTCTTATATTAAAAATTATTTTCAAAAATTCAAAGAAAAAAGCAATCGGGTTTGCCGTCTTTAAAATAAAAATGTCGGATAACCCGTCGTCTAATTTAGATTCAAAAGAAACAGACACAAGATTTCTATACATATTAGGGGCGTTTGCAACAATAATTGAAGAAGCTTCAACCTCATAAAAAACGTTATCAGCTATTATTTGATATTTTTTTAATTTCAATTTCAGAGCAAAAATTATCCCCGCAATAAAATATGCAAAATAGCCCCATCTGTTTTTAAGCGATTGGGGAGTTTTTACAATAATATCCGAATCATACCCCATGCCGAAACGCAAAATGCAAGGATTTTCTTTAATTTTAAAAGAATCAATTTTTTTAATATTGCCCTTTTCTATAATCTTTAACGCCCCCGAAACATCAAAAGGCACGCCGAGCCTTGCCCCTAATAAATTTGCGGTTCCGCAGGGAATAATTCCAAGGGTTCTTTCTTTGTATGTAAGATACGGAAGAACTTTATTTACGGTGCCGTCGCCGCCCATAACAATTATAGTGTCAACATCCGTCATATCGGCTGAATTTACGGAATCGGCAGAGATAAATTTTAGTGATTTTGTTCTCTTAATTAAGAAATCAAGAACCGCCTTTTTATACTTTATTGCCTGTTTTCTTCCTGCGCTGAAATTTGTAATAACAATAACGTTATTCACCTTTTCCCTCTGCCGAAGTTAATTTTATATACAGATTTAATATTACACAGGCTAAAAGGTATGCTCCGATTACATCCGTCAGATAATGAACCCCGAGCCATATTCTGCTTAAACCCGTAAATAAAATTAAAAATATACAGCAAATTGTTATTATATATTTTAACATTTTATTTGAACAGTATTTAAAAGTATAAAAAATCGCCGCCCCCAACAAAACAGCCATAACAAGAGTGTGGCTCGAAACATAGCTAAAGCTGTCGGGGTGTATAACCTGTTGTAATTCAAACGGGGGTCTTGGTCTTTTTATAACATGTTTTATTATATAGTTTATAACAAAAGTTCCAAAAGGGAGGAGGGCAAAATGCAAAATATTAAAGTAGAGTTTTTTTCTAAAAAAATAAACCCCTAAAATAAGAATAGGCAAAACAACCATTAGAATATAAGCGCTGCAGTCCAAAAGAAGAGGAAGTTCCAGAGGAAAACCTTTTAGGTGAAGCTGAAAAAAAACAATTATCTCCTTATCCCAAATGGTAATTTGAGGGATAAGAAGAATAACTGATGTTAATATTAAGAAAAGAATAAAAAATATCATTTTTATTTACCACATTTAGCGCAATTCCCGCCGCAACCGGATTCTGCAGGTTTTTTTACCGAGCAAAAATTGTCCCTGTCTGTATAATATTCGCCCTCCAGAGGAAATACAGTCATCCAAAGATTGTTTTTCCAGTCGTCATCCAAAATTTCTTTTACGTCTTTTGAATACTCATCAATTTTAGATGTTATTTCAGGGTTTGTCAAATAATCTGCCGCCTTTTCATGGGTTTCATAAGGTTTAAATTCTTTATAATATTTCCTTAAAACTTCCGGTCGGTCAACTATCATACAAG
>CAYUWO010000089.1:0-6329 GCA_964448535.1 uncultured Gammaproteobacteria bacterium
TGCTCAATATTGTTGAAGAAAACACAGCATGTATTTATAATGACGGCAAAAAAATTTTAGGGGTCGGGGGGGAACATTTGGTTACTTTAGGCGAAATTAAAGCCGTTAAGTCTTTTTATGAAAATCTTGCCGTTATACAGTTTGATGCGCATGCAGATTTAAGGGAAGAGTATCTTGGCGAAAAACTCACTCATTCAGGCGTTATGTACAGAATTGCAAAGATTATCGGATACGAAAACATAGCGCAAATCGGGGTGCGCTCCGGCGAAAAAATCGAATTTGAGCTTATGAAACGTTATAATACGCTTATAAAAAATAAAACCGAACTTGATAAATTTAGTAATAAAAATATTTTTATTACCATAGATTTAGATGTGCTTGACCCGTCATTAATGAGCGGGGTTGGCACTCCCGAGGCGGGCGGCTTTAGCTATATTGAGCTGATTGATTGGCTTAAATATTTAAAAGCTTTTAATGTTATCGGGCTCGACATTGTTGAGCTTGCGCCCGATATTGATATTACAAAAGCTTCAACTGCAACAGCCTGTAAACTTATAAGAGAAACCCTGGGGCTTTTATAAGCTTTTTAAAATTTTCTTCAAGTTCTTCTTTTGTGCCGTTATTATAAATTATAAAATCGGATTTTTTGATTTTTTCTTCTTCGCCATGTTGGGATTTTATTCTTATTTCGGCTTGATATTCCGATAAACCGTTTCTTTTCATAAGCCTTAATTTTCTGATTTTTTCGTTTGAAGAAATAAAGATAATTTTATCAAAAAATTTATCAAACCCCTTTTCAAAAAGCAAGGGAACAGCAACAATAACAACACGCTTATCGGAATTTTTTGTAAAAAAATTTTCCATACAAGAAATTAAAATGGGATAAATTTTTTCTTCTATTAAACTCAATCTGTCAGGAAAATTAAAAATGAACTTTGAAATTTCCGTTTTATCTGTTGTTCTAAATTCTTTTTGTAAAAATAATTTAAACTCATTGTCGTTTTTATAAATAAAGTCAACCGCTTCATCGAGGCAAAAGGTTGTAAAACCGCTATTTTTAAACATTTTTTCAACAAGCGATTTACCCGATGCTATATTTCCTGTTAAGCCAATTTTTACCATGCCCATTATATTACTACAAATAAATAGTATAATTGAAATAACGGGGGTAAATTCATGTGTGTAAATATAAATATACTTTCTAAGAAAGAAAAAGGTTTATCCATACTTGAATCTATTTTAAAATCCCGTGGAATTACGGATACGGGCGAATTTTTTAAACCCGAAACCAAAAGCTTTTCTGACCCGTTTTTGTTTTCCGATATGAAAAAGGCTGTTGATATTATAAAAAACGCTGTTTCATCGTCAAATAAAATTCTTGTCTGGGGCGACTTTGATGCGGACGGAGTAACTTCAACCTCAATTTTATGCAAAACTCTTGATGTTTTAAATGCCGATTATTTTTATTTTCTTCCGGACAGGGCAACCCTCGGGCATGGGTTAAATTTAAAAGAACTTTTAACCTTAAAATCAAAAAACAATATAAAAGTTTTAATAACTGTTGATTGCGGAATTTCCAATTTAAGGGAGATATCGGTTTTAAAATCTTTAGGGGTGCAAACAATCATAACCGACCACCATGAGCCCCCGCAAACCCTTCCTGACGCCGATTGTATTTTAAACCCGCTTGCGGCTGATTCGCTTTTACCTGATTTACCGATTTCTTTAATAGAAAAAAATTCTTATCTGTCCGGGGCGGGCGTTGCCATGAAACTCGCTTTTGCGCTTTTGGGGGAAGGGCATGAGGATATAAAAAAACAAATTGTTGCGCTGGGTGCAATCGGCACTATCTCTGATGTTGTTCCCTTGCTTGGGGAAAATCGCATAATTGCGGCAAGGGGGCTTGTTGAAATTAATAATAAAGCGCATTTTGGGGTTTCAAAACTTTTTGAGGCTCAAAATATTTCAAAACCTGTTACAAGCGAGGATATTGCTTTTATACTCACCCCGAGAATTAACGCTGCGGGGCGTCTTTCTACCCCTAATGAGTCTATAAAGCTTTTAATCGACGACAATCCGATTACAATTAATATGACAATAAAAAGACTTGATATGCTTAATAAAATTCGTCAGGGTCTATGCGATAAAATATCCGCCGAAGCGCTTTCAATGCTCAAAAGACCGGATGATTGCATTGTATTGTATAATGAAAATTGGCATTTGGGAATTATAGGCATAGTGGCTTCCAGACTTGCGGACAAATTTAATTTACCTGTTTTTTTGATTACAAAAGGCGAAGGGGGAACTTACAGATGTTCTGCCAGAGGGACGGCTGGGCATGATATTTCATTAATTTTAAAATCTCTTGAGAGCTATTTTTTGGGTTATGGCGGTCATGCGGGCGCCGGAGGTTTTTCTGCCGATTCCGAATCGGTTTCCATAGAAGAATTGACCGAAAAAATAAGAGAAAGCGTTGTTAATAACAGAGATGAAAATAAAATTTCAAATTCAATAAATGTTGATATAGAGTTATCGGGCGAGGATATAAACCGCTCTTTAATTGACGAAATTAATAAAATGGAGCCTTTCGGAGCAAACAACGAGAAACCTAAATTTCTTTTTAAAAACGCTGTTTTGACTTCAAAAAAGCAGATAGGAAAAGAATTGAACCACTTGTCTTATTCTGTTTTAAAAGATAAGCATGAATTTAATTGTATTTGGTGGAAAAGAAAAATTCTCGGTATAAACGAAGGAGAAACAATTGATTTTGTTTTTACCCCCGAAATCAACACTTATAACGGCGAAGAAAAATTACAGCTGATAACAGAATGTATTTTGAATGATAAACTTCATGACAGCCGCATACGCTCCGTAAAGATTTTTGACCACAGGCAAAAAACCGGAATTATGGATAAAATTAATGATTATGTTAAAAATAAAAACGGCGAGGTTAAAATTTGGGCAACTTCAATTAACACGAAAAAAAGTCTTGAAAAATACACCCACATAAAAGAAAATACCATTTCAACTTTTAAAGACAAAGAATATACTTTAATGCTTTTTGATTGTCCTCCTGACATTGAAACTTTTCGTGAAATTATAAAAAACACAGCACCTATTAACCTTCATATTATGAATTTTACTTATTCAAAAAATCCTGATGACTACATTTTAAATATGTGCGGCATGATAAAATATGCTTCAAACAGGAAAAACGGAGAAATTGATATTAATGTTCTTGTTCAAAATACGGGGCTGAACGAAGCGGCTGTGCATGCAGCTCTCGAATTGCTCGATAAAATCGGCTCAATTCGAATTGAAGATGTCGACAGATTATTTTTCATAAAAGCCCCCCGCTTTGATATTATCCGTGGCGAAGAGCTTTATAAAGTTTTTAGCGATGAGCTTGTAAAAGTTAACGGGTTTAAGGATTATATTAAAACTGCCGATATAGAAAGCATAAGAGAAATTTGCAAAGTCTAATTTCCTTGATATCCGGCAGGCGCATAAATATCGTTTTGAATTATACCCTTAGATTTTTCCACCATCTTCATTTTCTTTTTTAGTGCTTTATACTGTTGTTTATACCCCTTATATTCTTCTTTTTTTGCAAAGTACTCCGCCTTGGATTGAGCCATAAAGGTATTATATGTGGCAAGCTGCTCCCTTAATTGAACCTGCGCCGTATCTAAATTGTTTATTGCATCTAAAAAACTCTGATTAGACAACTTCGAATCAGACTGATTCATATTTGCGGGCAAAACGGGCTGAGAAGCTTCTTTTGGAACTTCTTGCGCATTTACTACGGGAGAGGACGAATAACTGACAGGCTCTAAATCAAACTGTTCGGTATCCGAACTTTTAAAAACCGCATCTTGAGCAAAGCACGGCAGCGCTAACAAAAAAACCGCCAAAATAAAATATCTTTTATTCATAGATTACTCCTTTTTAATAAAGATATTTTACCTTTTATATTAAACGGCTGTCAAATTGTTAAAAAATATCATCTATTTTTATTGCATTAACAGGGCATATTAAGGCTGCGTCTATACAGTCTTTTTTATTTAAATTAACCATTTTTTGATTAACTTTAGGGCGCAATTCAAGCGAAAACACCTCCGGATTAATAGCCTCGCATGCTCCGCAGCTAACGCAGTTGTCTGTTATAAAAACCAACATAAAAAACCTCTTTTTATGTAAGTTTAACCCTCTTTTTTTAAAAATATAATCGCAAAAGGGGATACTATTTTCTGAACAACACTCTTAACCCGCTTTTAAAATAGTTTAAAAATTCTTTTAGAGAGCGAATTTTAGCCAGCATCATCAAAATATAAGATATTCTGCCGTAATATTCCCTAAGTGCGCTTTTGTGGAGCTCAAAAACTCTTTCTTTTGTTAAATAATGCGTGTTCACGGTGGGGTAATAGTAAGGCATATCAAAGTTTAATTCTCCGAGCTTATTATTTTTGACATATTCATAAAACTTTGTGCCGACAAGGGCGGTTGCCGTATAAAAGCTTACAAACTCTGTATTAAGGGATTTTGCAAAGTCCATGGTTTGACGGAAAGTTTCCTCCGATTCCCATGGCAAGCCGATAACATAGTAGGCATATATTTTTATGCCATTTTTCTTAAACATTTTAACAGTGTCTTTAACTTGTTTTAGGGTAATTTTTTTGCCCATTTTATCCAACAGTTCCTGACACCCGCTCTCTATTCCGATTGAAACAAGAGAGCAGCCCGCCTTTTTCATAAGTTTAACGGTTTCAAAGTCGGCGCTGTCGGCTCTCGTGTTTGTTGAAAATGTAATTTTTAATTTAGAGTCCAAAATTTCATTACACAGGGCTTTTACCCATTCGTTATCAAGGTTGAAAAGGTCTGACCAAAATATAAAATTTTTAATCCCGTATTTTTCATAACATTCCCTTATTTCGCCCACAATATTTTTCGGGCTTCTCGTCCGGACTTTGGCTCCGGAAACCGGAGTCGCAAGACAAAAGAAACAATGATAAGGGCAGCCCCTTGAAACTTTAATAACTGCCTGTGTTTCTCCGGTGTCAGGGCGGATATACAGGGAATTATCAATCAAATCTCTTGCGGGATACGGAATCTCGTCTAAGTTTTCAATAAAAGGTCTGTCAGGGTTTTTAATTATATTATTATCATCATCTCTGTACGTTATGCCCTGTATTTGGTTTAACGGAACTTTTTTTAAAATATCCGAAAGCGAAAACTCAACCTCTCCCCTTATAACTATATCTAAATTTTTATATTCCCTAAGGGTTTCTTCATCTAAAGTTAAAAAATGCGCCCCTTTTGCAACCGTTACCGTTTTGGGCAAAAGCTTTTTTATTGAACTCAACACAAGTAAATCGTTTTTTAATGTGGTGGAAGCTGCATTTAAAACAACATAATCCGGTTTTATATTCATTAAATCCTGTTCAAAATCTTCTGTTGTTCCCCCGTTTAGGCTGTAATCTCTAACATAAGGTTCAAAATCCGCCATTCTTGAAATTGAAGCCATATAAAGCAGATCGGAAGGCGGCAGTGGCGGAATAACAACAAGGTTATCCGTCGGCTGCTGACATCTGTCCTCACGGTTCATAACAGGTGACGGCGGGTATATTAAAAGAATTTTTTTAGCCATATTAAGTCCTTTTTGCTCTGATTGCCAAACCCTTACGTATTCCGAAAAAAAGTTTTCTGCCGATGAATTTTGAAGCAAATGCCGTTAAATAAGAATCCGCCCCGATTAAATAAGAGTGTTTAGTTTTTTTAAGATGAATAATTTTGTAAATAAGTGCAGAAACTTTTTTGGGCGCAATTCCTCTTTTTGAATTTTTTAAGGCATTTTCTTTCAAAAATTCTCCGATTTTTTTATATTCCCCTTTGAAATTTTCAAAATTTTCTTTATTTAAATCAACTGAGGCTTGCCAGAATTTCGTCCCGACAACTCCGGGCTTAATCGAAACCGTTTTAATTCCCGTTTCCATTTCATAACACCTTAAAAGAATATCAACGGAAGCCTTAGATATTGAATACGGGGATAAAAATGGATAAATTCCGAATGAAGCCATTGAGGACAGATAAATAAAAACGCCGTCTTTTTTTATATGCCCTCTTAAATTGTTTAAAATGAAAAGCACCGAAAAAAGCGAAATGTCCAGTTGCTTTTGAAGCTCCACTCCGGACAAATATTCAACCGGCGAAGATATTGCAACACCTTGAAAGTTTATAACGGCGTCAAATTCTAACCCTTTTATCAGGCTAAATAACTGTTCAATTTCATTTTTACAAGATAAATCAACTTTAAATTTTTTTAATAGTGG
>CAYUWO010000090.1:0-6267 GCA_964448535.1 uncultured Gammaproteobacteria bacterium
CTATATAGTAAAGAAACATTCAGACAAAATAACATCGAATTAAAATTTATAAGAACTTTACCAATTGAATATAAACAATTTAAAAATGAATTCGTGCCGAATTTGTCAATAATTGACGTCATGATGTTTAATCCGATAGAAAAAATAAGGGATATGTTAGATGATTATGAGCTCTTATAACAAAGAAATTGGCGGATATTCAACTCATAAACCGAAGGTCAGAGGTTCAAAACCTCCCCTCGCAACCAATTATTTAAAGGTTTTGGCTAAAAAGTCAAAACCTTATTTTTATGCTTTTGTGTAATATTTGTGTAATTGTTTGCAATTTAAAAACAATAACATTAATGGGATTTTAAGCATAAAAAATCTTGGTTTAAATAATTCAAACCTCTAAGATTCACACTAATTGATATTGACGAAAATACGCTTGAGATAAAGTTTGGCGAATACGAAGAACTGAAATATGAAGCTCAACAAGCACACTATAAGAAAGTATATAAAGAAAACGGACTGACAATTTTTACAAGAAGATATAGAGCAAAAATTTAAGGGTGAATTTTCCATAACGCCTATTAAAAAGCCTTAATAACGATGATAGAAAATGGAAATATCTGCGCAAAAGGACCTAAAATTAAAGTTATCTCTCAGTGTATAAAATGCAGCCGAATAGCCTTAAAAATCTTAATATAATTGCATTTTAATTTGGTTGATTGTAAAAATAATACTTGCGAAAATTGTACAAAAAGAAATTAATGCAAATTTTTAACATTTTTACTATTTGAATTTGTATCAGTAGTTTCAGTATCCTTTGTTAATTCTTCATTTTTAATTTCTTCGTTTTCCATTTCTTAACTCCTTTTGTTAATGCAATTATAAATTTACTGATAAAACATTGTTTAATAATATTAATAAAATTTGCGAGTGCATAAAGCAATTCAATATTTATAATAATAAGGTAAAAACAATTATAGTTTAGGTATTTTAATGAAGATTTGACTATTTAGAAGTCAATATCTAAATACTGTTGATAAGAATATGCCAAACAAGGAGAGGTCGCTTTATTTGCGTATACAAAAACCGAACTTGATGATTTTGATTCTCCTTTTGAAAAAGCGGTATGCAAAAGTTTAAGAAAAAAAGAATATACAGTAAAAATAGATATGGCAATTTGCGATGAAAAAATCCCGCATTGATTTTTGTATAATATTTGCGCAATAAGTTGTAATTGAAACTTATATTGCCATAAATTATATGTTAAAATTTATCTATGATAATTAATACAGGGGCAAGAACAGATACGGTTCAATATTATACAAAGTGGCTCTTAAAAAGGTTTGAAGAAGGTTTTGTATATTCAAGGAACCCTATGTTTCAAAACAAAGTCAGCCGATACGAGCTTAGGTCCGATATTGTAGATTGTGTAATATTTTGTTCTAAAAATTACGAACCGATTTTGAACCATATAACAAAAATTACGGATAAATTTAATACTTATTTTCAATACACAATTACAGCCTACGGGAAAGACATTGAACCAAATGTTCCCTCAAAAGATAAAAGCATTGAAACTTTAATCAAACTGTCTGAAACTGTCGGCAAACAAAGGGTTGCTTGGCGGTATGACCCGATTTTATTAACAGAAAAATATACAAAAGAATTACATTATCAAATATTTGACTATATGGCGCACAGGATTTCTCCGTATATAGACCGTTGCATTTTTAGTTTTGTTGAAATGTATAAAAAATTAAAAACAAATATGCCGGAAATTATTTTGCTCACCGAACAAGACAAAAACGAGATTGCAAAAAATATCGGCGCAATTGCAAAAAAATATAATATGATTATCCAAACATGCGCTACGGGTCAAAATTATGAAAATTTCGGAATTCTTAACTCGGGCTGTATAACATCGGACATTTTAGGAAAAGCAAACAATATTGCTTTTAAAAATTTAAAAGCGAAAGGCGCAAGAGCGGAGTGCAGGTGCATAGAAAACAGAAACATCGGCGATTATGACACCTGCCCTAACGGCTGTAAATACTGTTATGCAAATCAAAGCAGAGAAAAGGCATTAAAAAATTTTAAAAAACACAATCCTGATTTTGATATGATATCGGGAAATATAAAACAAACCGATCAGATAACTCAAAGCCCGCAAAAATCTTTTATAATGCAACTTTGGGGGCAAAAAATTTAATTTTATAAGGCGGGAATCTAATTTTAATATTTAATATTTACCTTCCTTCTAAATTGTCCTGTTGATATATTCCGACGGTTAATTTTATCCTTCTTTATTTGAAAGATTATTTTTTTAGGTAAAGGAGGATTTATGACAGAAAAATTAAATTTGTATATTTGCGAAGTTTGCGGAAATTTAGTCGAAGTTGTTATAGACGGAGCGGGCGCTCTTGTTTGTTGCGGCGAAGATATGAAACTTGTAAAAGCGGCAGCAACAGATGGCGCATTGGAAAAACATGTGCCGTTTGTTGAAAACATGGGAACAAGCCATGTTGTGAAAGTCGGCTCTATGCCCCACCCTATGACAAAAGAACATTATGTCCAATTTATAGAGATTATTTCAGACGACAGGCGTTATGTTAAAAGAAAATATTTAAACCCTGATGAAGAACCCGAAATGGTAATTAAATGTATGAGCGATAATGACTTTGAAGCAAGAGAATATTGCAATATCCACGGGCTTTATACAAACAGAGAGGAACACAAGAATGGAAACTAAACTATTAGAAGGTTTAAACCGTCAAATGAATAAAGAGCTGTATTCGGCATATCTTTATTTCGGAATGAGCGCTTATTTTCTCGGAACCAATATGGAAGGGTTTGCAAAGGTTATAAAAGAACAGGCAAAAGAAGAAATTGACCATGCAATAAAAATACATAATTATTTAATTGCAAAGGATGAAAAAATTACGCTTTACCCGATAGAAGCGCCCGATGTCAGCTGGATTAATCAGCAGGACGCAATCAAAAATGCGCTAAGCCATGAAAAAACTGTTACAAAATCAATTGAGGAACTTTATGAAATATCAAGAGAAGTTAAAGATTATGCAACTGAAATTTTTCTTCAATGGTTCGTAACGGAACAGGTAGAAGAGGAGAATAAATTCAGAACTTTACTTGAAAAAATTCAAAATGTAGAAAATTGTGATTGTGAAATTATCCATATTGACAGAAATTTAAAATTGGATTTTGAATATGTAGAATAATATAGGGGAATTTCCCCTATATTTATATTTTTCTTGCGCAAAAATCATAAATGGAACATTCGCCACACTTTGGATTTACGGGCTTGCATATATTTTGCCCGTGGGTTACAAGAAGGGTGTTAAAATCTATCCAATATTTTTCGGGTAAAATTTCTCTTAACTTAAATTCGGTTTCTTCGGGTGTTTTTGTTGAAACGTAACCTAAACGGTTACAAATCCTGTGAACATGGACATCTACGCAAACCCCTTTTTTATTAAAACCTTTTGTTAAAACAAGATTTGCTGTTTTTCTCCCGACCCCTTTAAATTTTATCAATTCTTCAATAGTGTCGGGCACTTTTGAGTTGTATTTTTCAACGAGTATCTTAGATAATTCTATAATTTGTCCGGCTTTATTTTTATAAAACCCGACAGGATAAATTGCTCGGGATAAAGTTTCAACATCAAGCTTTGAGATTTCTTCCGGAGTTTTACCCAATTCCAACATTCTTAAAGAACAGGGATATGTTGTTTTATCGTTTGTTCTTAATGATAATATGCAGCATATAAGTACGATGTAGGGGTCTTTTACGTTTTCCATAAAGTTAACAAAATCCGTCCGGCTTACGCTTTTTGTCTTATTATCATTTTTCAATTTATCTACTATAGTATCAATATCCAATTTTTAAACCGCCTTTGACATGACTTTTGGTCATGATTATAATACATAAAAGATGATAAAGGAGAAAAACATTATGTCAAATGCTATGGATATTGATGACGCAGGCTTTGAAAAAGAGGTTTTAAATTCTGAGCTTATTACGGTTGTTGATTTTTGGGCGCCTTGGTGCGGACCTTGCAGAAAAATGGGCCCGATATTAGATGAAATTGCCGAAGAATTTAAAGATAAAATTAAAGTCGTTAAAATTAACACTGATGAAAATCTTAAGACCGCAACAGAATATCAAATTTCAAGTTTACCGAGCCTTTTTATATTTAAAAACGGCGAGCCAAAAGAAACAATGATAGGGCTAATGCCAAAATCAGCAATTGTATCAAACATCCAAAAATATGTTTAAATGATTTAAAACTCCGCAATATTTGCGGAGTTTTAGTCTGCGTCATATTGAATAATATAATCTCTTACCTTATCAAGCCCCGCTTTTATAATTCTTGAAATCCTTGAAGCAGAAATTGAAAACTCCTCGGATAATTCCATTAGCTTTTTATCTTGATAAAATTTTGCTTCGATTAATTCTCTTTCTCTAAAAGGCAATTTATCAATCGCTTTTCTTAAAAGGTCAGACATTTGGTTAAATTCGCAATTTTCTTCGGGGGTGTTCCTTGTGTCTTTAACTTCAAAAGGTTTTTCCGAATCAAACATTTCGTCCGTTGATAAAATTGTTTTATAAATAATTTCTCTTATGTCTTCTCTTGCCTCGGCGTCCGTTTCTTGATGGCTTCTGACCCCATGCCAGCGGTACCTTCTTCTTAATTCGTTTCTGATTGCCCATTTTATAGCGGTTGCAAGGTAAGAATCGTTAAAATTTTCGGCTTTAGGATTGTTATCCGAAAAAAGAATATCTATTGTTTGAATTCCTATATTAACAAGCTCGTCAAATTCGACAAGATGTTGTGCGCTTATAGATTTATATTCAACTTTTGCAATTTTGTTAATCAGACCTAAATATTGTCTTAAGCGGACATCGCGCTCAATTTTTTCTTTAACATTTCCCATAAAAATTGCCCGTCTACAGGAAAAGAATAACATAAATTATTTCCTTTTTCTATATTTGTTACAAAAAATAAAATAATCATTTGACATTTTATTATGTTTAAAATAAATTAGAATTGTGCCAAAGACGGCAGGCGGCGTTAGCCTTAATTTCCTGCTCAGGTTAGAAATTAAGCATAATCGTTGTTTGCCGTTTTTGCATTAAGCAAAATTTGTTTTATACAAACAATAAACCAGAAAGGTACGATTATGACAACAAGGGCTTTTAAAGACGAAAAAATTGAAAAATTTAAAAAAAGTTTTGAAAATGCCAAAGTTGCGGTTGTAACTGATTATCGCGGTTACAGCGTGGAAGAAATTACCGAATTAAGACGCAAACTTCAAAAAGAGAATTGCGACTATACGGTTACAAAAAACACGCTTTGTAAAATTGCGTCAAAGGGAACAAAATTTGAAGCCATTGAATCAATCCTTAAAGGGCCTTCCGCAATTGCGTTCGGCTTCGGGGATGAAGTTCAAGCCGCAAAGGTGGTTGCAAAATTCATCAAAGACACCAAAAAGGGCGAAATTACGGGCGCCGTTTTGGAAGGAAATCTTCTGTCGTCAGATGAAGCAAAACAACTTGCAAATATGCCTTCAAAAGAAGAACTTTACGCAAAAATCCTCGGTTCTATCAATTCGCCCGTTTCAGGCATTGTTTACTCTGTCAATGGCGTAATAAGCGCGCTGGTCAGAGCAATAGACGCTGTTGCAAAACAAAAAGCGTAAACGGTTATTAAGAATAAAAATAAGGAGAATAAAAATGAGCAATGTAGAATCTATTTTAGAATCAATTGAAAAATTAACTTTAATTGAAGCTGCCGAATTAGTTAAAGCTATGGAAGAAAAATTCGGTGTTAGTGCTGCCGCTCCAGTTGCAGTTGCTGCCGCTCCGGTTGCAGGCGCTGCTGCTGACGCCGCAAATGACGCACCTTCAGAAGTTACTGTTGTTTTAACAAGTGCCGGAGCTAACAAAATCCCCGTACTTAAAATCGTTAGAGAAATTACCGGTCTTGGCTTAAAAGAAGCAAAAGATTTGGTTGACGGTGCGCCTAAACCTGTTAAAGAAAACATTAAAAAAGAGGAAGCTGACGAACTCAAGAAAAAACTTGAAGAAGCCGGCGCTACCGTTGAAATTAAATAGCTTAGAACAAGTTTTAAGATAAATTATAAAAAACCCCTTATTTAAGGGGTTTTTTATACTAAAATTTAACCTAAAACCCTATAACCGCTTTTTTATATTAAAACATTTATTTCCCGCTTTTAATATGTGTTTTATTAAGGGGA
>CAYUWO010000091.1:0-6231 GCA_964448535.1 uncultured Gammaproteobacteria bacterium
TTATACGCTAATTAATGTTAATTTGCAAACAAATTGCCTAACAGCAAATTAATTGCGGGGGTTATGTCCTAATAGCTGTCCTCTTTGTTGACGAGAAAAATATATCCTTTAGGGCTGTTGAACAGGCATAGGGGCTATAAATTGTGTAAATTTTTAATTATTTCATCTCTAAATTCGGTTGTTGAAGCCCTTCCGCCAAGGTCAAAGGTCAAGACGGAACCTTCTTTAATTGTTTTATAAAAAGCGGCTTCAATTTTATTTGCGGCGGCATGTTCTTTTATATGCCTTAACATTTGAACCGCACAAAGTAAAAGCGCCGAGGGGTTAGCGATGTTTTTGCCTTTAATGTCGGGTGCGGAACCGTGAACCGGCTCAAAAACGGCATACTCATGCCCCACATTTGCCCCTTGGGCAACTCCCAGCCCTCCTATCAGCCCCGCAGTTAAATCAGAAACTATATCTCCGTATAAATTCGGCATAACAAGCACATCGAATTTGGAAGGGTTTTGAACAAGCTGCATACAAAGAGCGTCAACCAAAATTTCTTTATATTCGATTTGGGGATATTTTTTTGCAACTTCTCTTGTACACTCTAAAAAAAGCCCGTCCGTCAATTTGCATATATTTGCCTTTGTAACCGCAAAAACTGTCTGTCTGCCGTATTTAACGGCATAATCAAATGCGTATTCGGCAATTCTTGTCGAAGCGCCCCTTGTTATAATTTTAACAGAGTGCATTGTGTCATTATCAATCTTTTCTTCAATCCCCGCATAAACATCTTCGGTGTTTTCCCTTATAACAACAAGGTCTACGTTGTTAAACGGAGTTTTAATCCCTTCGATATTTTTACACGGGCGGACATTTGCGTACAAATCAAGCTCTTTTCTCAGCCGGACATTAACAGAGCGGAAGCCATGTCCGATAGGGGTTGTAACGGGGCATTTAAGAGCGGTTTTATTTTTTTTAATGCTCTCTGTAACCCTTTTTGGGAGCGGGTCGTTTTCTTTTTCAATAACGTCGAGCCCTGCGCTTTGAACATCCCAATTAATTTCAACTCCGGCGTTTTTTATAATCTCGACTGCCGCATCTGCAATTTCAGGACCTATTCCGTCCCCTTTTATTAACGTTATGTTGTGCATTTTAAATTCCTTATACAAAGCTAAAATCGCCGTTTTTTTTGATATGTTCAATTAAACCGCCGTCGTTTAAAAGTTTAATCATAACCTCCGGCAAGGGCATAATTTCAATTTCAATATTTTTGGTTATATCTTTTAAAACCCCCTTTTGAACGTCAAGCTCAAGCTCGTCCCCTGCGCTGATTTTATCCGTGTCGCATTCAATTAAAAGAAGCCCGATATTAATTGCGTTTCTGTAAAAAATCCGTGCAAAACTCTTTGCAATGACGGCGCCAACGCCTGCGATTTTAATAATTTGCGGGGCATGTTCCCTTGAAGAACCCAGCCCGAAATTATTTCCCGCAACAATAAAATCTCCTTTTTTCATTGATGACGCAAAATCAGGGTCGGCATCCTCCAGAACATGTTTTGCGAATTCTTCCAAATTGCTTCTCAAATGAAATAAACGTCCGGGGGCGATATTGTCGGTCGATATGCCGTCGCCGAATTTAAAAGCTTTTCCTTTTTTAATTTCCATAAATTTAATTCCTTCTTATTCTGTTTCAATTATAATATAAACTATGGAAAATAAAAGTTTAAAAATAGGAATATTGGGGCTTGGGCTAATCGGCGGCTCAATTTTAAAGTCGCTTAAAAAATCGGGTAAATATTACCTTATTGCCGTGTCAAACTCTTCATATAAAAAGGCAATGGAATTTGCCGACGTATCAACAAACTGTATAGAGAGCTTAAAAAATTCCGATGTCGTATTCGTATGCACAAAAATGAACGAAACGCTAAATGCGCTCGAGAGGCTGAACGGCATTTTGCAAAAAAATGCGATTGTAGCTGATGTATGTTCAATAAAAGGCTTTTTAAACAAAGAATACAATTTTAATTTTATCCCTTCTCACCCCATGGCGGGGATTGAACGTTATGGGTTTGAAAACTCCCGTGCAGATTTATTTGGCGGGGCAAAATGGATTGTGTGCAAAAAAAATAACACTTTGGAAGAAATTATTAAAACAATGGGCGCAGTTCCTCTCTTTGTTGAAAAAGAAAGCCATGATGATTTTGCGGCTCAAATTTCTCACTTTCCTTCTCTTATGGCAATTTCTCTTTTCGACTTTCCAAACGACGGAGCTAAAAAAATTGCCGCTTCAGGTTTCCGCGACATGACCCGTCTTTGTTTGCAAAGCCCCGATTTAACCTTTGATATGTTAAATTTGAACAGAGAAAATATAAAGAAAGCTTATAAAATTTTTCAACAAAAGTTTGAAGAAATTATAAACTCAGATGAAGAAACATTTAAAAAAAAGGCGGAAGAACTTGCCTTAAAAAGAAGCACAATGTATGATAAGGACGGGAAGAACATACTTTGATAGGAAAAAAATTTAAAGCTTATAAAAGACTGTTTAAAAAGAAGGGCATTATTAATGTTTCCCTTCTTGACGAGTATATAATAAAACAAATTTCCGAAGTTTTTATTTTGGGTGTCATCATCTTCACTTCGATAATTTTTGCCTCGGAAACTTTTACTCAGCTCATAAAACAAATCACTCTTTACGGAATTCCGTTTAACATTGCCGCAATGATGATTGTTCTTAATCTTCCGCAGGTTTTTGTCATGACTATACCGATTTCGACTCTTTTTGCAACGGTTATGACAATTAACAAATTAAGCCTTAATTTTGAAATTACTGTTCTTCGCTCTTGCGGAATAGGCATTGCGAGGATTTCAAGGCCTGTTTTTATCTTTGCAATTTTTATGACGTTTGTAAGCTTCACAATAAACGAGTTTGTCGTTCCTGCAATGAGCACCCAATCAAGACAGCTTGCAATTTATTCTCTCCAACAAAAACATGTTCCCGAAGGCAGGAGGAACTTTACCCTTAACGAAACGGACTCAAACGGGGAATTAAAAAGGATATTCTACGTTCAAAGCTGCAAAGATAAAATTTTAAACAACATAACCGTTCTTGACATGTCCAAAAAAGGCGCAATTCAGCTTATTCAGGCAAAAATAGGGAAAACTTCAAAAGAAGGCTGGATTTTTGACGGCGGGGTTATTTATACTCTTTCCGACACGGGAAAAATTTTCAACACTACCCTTTTTGAAAATTCAATAATAAATTTTGGAATAGAAAGCCTCGGGAATTTTGAGAAAGAGAATGCAAACCAGTTTAATTTTTTCAAGCTTATTAAATACATAAAGAAAAATTCTAAAAATCCGGATTTTATAGAAAAATTAAAAATAGAATTCCAAATCGAGCTTTATGACAAGTTGGCTCTTCCGGTTACGACTTTTGCGCTTGCGCTTGTCGGAATCCCTCTTGCGATTACTCCGCCGCGAGTCAGATATAACAGAGGTTTTCTGTTTTCCGTAATGATTATTTTTATTTATTACGTTATAAGGGCGTTTTCTTTAAACCTCGGCGAGGCTTCCAAAATTTCCCCCTTTCTCGCCGCTTGGCTCCCCGTTATTTCAATTACAATCGTAGGCGCAATTTTATACGGAAGAAAAGCTTATAAAATCACCTGATAAATTTTATCCTAACTTTTGATACACCGCTTTTGAAATTTTTTGGATTAAATCTCTTGCGCTATAGTCGTTATGCGGGCGTTTCACCATAACGACAAGAATAATTTTTTTACCCGACGGGGTGTATATTATTGCCGCATCCCCGAGCATTGTGCCTATATCCCCCGTTTTATGTATCAAAGTTGCGCTGTCGGGCACTTGCGATTTTATCAAAGTTCTATTTTCAACTTTTGACATATACTCTTTAATAATGAGCGCAGATTTTTTGGGAATAAATTTTTGATTATCAATATTATAAAGCATTGTGCCGATTTCTTTCGGGCTTGTCGTGTTTGTCCCCCTTAAATCGGGAAGCCAGTTTGACACTTGGGTTTTAGAAAAGCCCCAATGTCTTAATGAAGAATTTATTTCGTTAATTCCGCCGTTATATTCAAGCAGCATGTTTGTTGCGGAATTATCCGATTTTCTAATCATAATTTTTGCAAGATAATCAAGCGTATAATCCGCATTAGCCTTTGTAAACTGCAATTCGCCCGAGCCTTCCGTCCTGTGGGATTCTTCAAAAGTCATTTTGTTATTTATGTCCACAGGCTCAAACCCTTCATTTTCAAGGTTTTTTGAACGGTTGAACAAATCAAGCAAAACGGGAATCTTAATTATGCTTGCCGAGGGGAAAACCTCATCCTGATTTATTTGCACTGTTTTTCCGCTCATATAATCATACACAAACACTCCGGCATGAAGATGTTTATAATTTTCGGATATATTTTCTATTTCGCTTTTTAAGCTTTGAAGTTCGCCCGTAGAATTTATTGAAAGAATTTTTTCCCTTCCCTTTTTAAAAATGGGCGCAAGGTGATTTTGACCCATAAAATTCAGGTTGCTCATATAATTAAGGGTGGGCGCATAAATTGTTTCTGCTTTGAATTGAAGGGCGCGGTTGTTTATTCTGTTGATATAAACGGGCTCTAAAAAGCTTTTTGAGTTAACCGAAGTTGTGAAAAAAAGAATAACCGACCAAAAACATGCCGCTACCCCCGCTTTAAAGTTTGAGGTTTTCTTTTCTTTTTTTATATAAAAAGACGGTTCTTTTTTGGCTTGATACGGATAAGTTGCCCTTTTGGGGACAAAATATTTTGATGGCAGCTTTTCTTTTTCGGCGTAATTAAAGTTATACATGTATATAATATACCAAATTTTTTGGGGCATGAATAATTTTTAAGTTTTTTTTCAACCGTATGTATGAGATAAAAATCTTAACTAAACATATAAATTATGCTATACTTTTGTTTATGAAAAAATTTTTTTTGTTGTTTTATCTTTTATTTTCAACCGTTTCCGTGTCTTTTGCGCTCGATACGGTTCAATCAAAAGATTCTTCGCTTGAAGGGAAAATTTTTTCATACTCGGACGGCCTTATTCAAATAAGGTGCAAGGGGGTTGAATATAAAATCACACGCTCTAAGAAGTCGGATTATTTCGGAGATTACATTAAATATCGTAACAATCCCTTGTCCTCTGATGTTGTCGAAACATACGGAAGGCTGTCTTTTGTAGATTTATACACGGTCGTTTTTTTAACGCCTGATTCAAGAATTACAATTCCAAGATACAGGGTCCAAGCCCTTATTTTGGACACAAACTAAAAGGAGAAAATAATGAACATAGTTATATATTCGGATGATAAAGAAACATATCTGTTAAAATTGCTTTGTGATTTTGAAGATGTTAATGTCAGGGTGGAGAGCCCCTCGTCGCTTATAAATTATAAAGAAATTAACGGCAATGTGCTTATTCTTGATATGCCGATTGATAAAATAAAAGAAGTATCCGCCATTACAAAATTTGACGCTGCGGTTTTAATTTTAACCGATACTATTCCCGATATGATAATCAGGGCGATGGTTTATGATTATATCAAGGTTCCTTTGGATGAAAAAGAATTTATCACAAGGTGCCGTGCGCTTACAAAAACAATGGATTACAGACTGTCTTTGAGCAAGGTTTCTATTACCGATGAATTAACGGGGCTTTTTAACCGAAAATATCTCCACTCTCGCCTCGATGCGGAAATTTCCCGTGCCAAAAGGTATGGAACGGATTTATCATGTCTGCTCCTTGATATAGACTTTTTTAAAACCGTAAATGATATGTACGGCTACGATTGGGGGGACGTACTTCTTAAAAAAGTTGCCGAAATGCTTTCTGCCGTTATAAGAAAAGAAGATATCCTGACAAGATACGGAGATGAGGAGTTTTTGCTTATTCTTCCAAACACCTCCGAGCAGCAGGCTTTTATATTTGCCGAACGCTTCAGAAGGGACATTGAAAAAATGGAGTTTATCCCCGCTCAAGAAGATGAACGCCACCCGATTACCATATCCGGCGGAATTTCGAGCTATCCGTTTTTGGAAAATGTCGAAGAAAATTCAAACACAATTATAAGATACGCCGAGCATGCCCTCTATAACGCAAAGCAAAGCGGGAAGAACCAAATCGTACAATTTTCAAGGCTCAACCTCGGGTTTTAACCGTGGATAAAGTTTTTTTAAACAAAAACCCCATGCCAAACGG
>CAYUWO010000092.1:0-619 GCA_964448535.1 uncultured Gammaproteobacteria bacterium
CCCCCCCCACCCCCCACCCCCCCCCCCACCCCCCCCCCCGCGGCCCCCCCAAGCAGTCAAGACCATCCGTATATGTGTAGAGGAACACAAATGTTTAACTTCTATCTGATTGTAAAATTCTTGAAAAGGTTAGGCTGCAAGTTTATCTTTCCTAAAGATACAAAAGGGGGGAGCAATGGCTGATATTACAATAATAATGCCTTCATATAATAAAGAAAAATATATTGCGCAAGCTCTTGATTCTGGATTGCTCAACGGATAGAACCATTGATATTGTTAAAGAATATCAGCAAAAATATCCTGATAAAATTACCCTTTTAACGTCAGAAATCAATCGGAAATTATACCGCAATGTTTTACGTGCCTATGAAATAACAAAAACTGACTATTTTTGTGTGCTTGATCCTGATGATTATTGGATTGATAAATATAAGATTCAAAAAGCGCTGGATTTTCTTGAAAAAAATAAAGAATATACGATTTATTTTACGGACACTTTAATGTTAATGCCTGACGGCAAGAAGAAAGATTTTTCAAAACATAAAACAATAATTGATTCTACATTTAACGGTTTCCTAAAAGGTAAGGCCGCCTTGGGGCATACAAGCAGCTCAATTTT
>CAYUWO010000092.1:629-1440 GCA_964448535.1 uncultured Gammaproteobacteria bacterium
AGGATAATATACCCGATAAAATGAAAAATCTTGAATGTGAAACTATGGAAAAATCTTTTAGAGGGGATACTTTTAGAAGCGTTTTGCATTTATACTACGGAAAGGCCCGTTGTGTGCCGGAACAAGATGCCGTATACCGTGTAACAGAGGAAGGTTTATGGCAAGGAATCAGCGAAATAGAACAAAATATTTTAAATGCGGAAATTTACAAAGATTTATGGTTATATTTTGACAAAAAATATCCCGAGCTGCTTTTAGAGGCTTATAAAATAATTTGTAAAATTAAAGCAAACCTTATATTGAATCTGAATGGAGCCGAGGAGTCAAAGTTATCAAAAATTATAGCGGAGTATTCATATTTAAATAAATTATTTGAATCGAACAAAACAATTATTGATAAATATTTATATAAAAACATTAAATTGAAAAACAAGGCAAGAATTTTTATTTATAACTATTTGAGAGAGAAATTATCTAAGAAAGGCTTAATATAATGAAACTGCTGAAAAAACTTAGAAATATTTTATACAATCGAAAACTAAATAAAACAATAAAAAAATATAAATATGTTCACATAATGTTCAATGACAAATTTAACAAACCGTTTACAGATTTTTTAAACAAGTATTTTGATATAAAAGAACATCTTGTATTATGTAAAAGATTTTTTAAAGAATTTCCTTTTCCCCAAGGTGAAAATGTTGTAAAGATAGAATCATTAATCGGATTAGATTTTAGCCAAACGGAAAAACTCATCTGCCACAGCTTATTTGACGAAGAGCTGGTTAATTATTTGTATGAGAACCCTAAA
>CAYUWO010000092.1:1450-6139 GCA_964448535.1 uncultured Gammaproteobacteria bacterium
ATGTTTGGGGCGGAGATTTATACGGCGCAAAACGGGATAAAAAGAACGATTTTGTAAGAGCAAATTTTAAAGGGTATATGTTAGTTGCGCAAAATGATAAATTGGTTCTTCAATCTCAGTATAAACATATTTTAAATAAAAACTTTTATCCTGCCGGATATCCGCTAAATTTTGATATAACTAATATTGAACCGTCTAAGAACGAATATGTTAAAGTTCAAATAAATAATTCTGCGGATGAAACGACTCTTGAAATTCTCAAAAAATTGGAAAGATTTAAAAATGAAAATATAAGAATAGTAACCATTCTCTCTTACGGACAATTAAAATATAAAGACGAAATTATAAATTTAGGAAAAAGCATTTTTAATGACAAGTTTGAATATATAGAAAATTATCTTTCGCCCGAAGAATATGCCAAACACTTGGCGTCGGTTGATATTTATATAGCGGCGCAAAACAGGCAGCAGGGAACGGGAAATATCAGCAAATGTTTATATTTTAACAAAAAAAGTTTTTATAAAATCCAATATTTCAACTTATGAACATTATTTATCTCTCGGATATAAAATTTATGACACGTATCAGATTGATAAATTAACTTGGGAGGATTTTATAAAAAATGACAGCTCAAAAAACAAAGAATTGGCGCTTTATCATATTTCCGACGAATATAAAAGAAGTTTATGGAATGAAATATTAAATGCCAAATAATGATAAGCAATACAGTGAAGATTTTATATTATTAAAGGATAATAGGATTGAACATTAAATTTTTAGACTTAAAGAAAGTTAATAACAGATTTAGAGATGAAATAGACGAGCGGATTAAGTCAATCATAGATATTGGCTGGTATTTGCAAGGCGAGTGGAATAAGACATTTGAAAAACATTTTGCCGAATTTTGCGGGGTTAAGCATTGTGTCGGCTGTGCAAACGGTTTAGACGCCCTTAATTTAATAATTCGTGCCTATGGTTTTGGCACGGGGGATGAAATTATAGTTCCCGCAAACACTTATATCGCCTCTATACTTGCTATATCAGAAAACGGCTGTATCCCCGTTCTTGTTGAGCCTGATATAAAAACATACAACATAAATTTTGACCTGATAGAAGAAAAAATAACAGAGCGCACCCGTGCGATTATGGTTGTTCACCTCTACGGACAAGCCGTCCGAATGGATAAAATTTGGGCATTGGCAAAAAAATATAATCTAAAAATTATAGAAGATTCTGCACAAGCCCATGGCGCAATATATACTCCTGTGCCCCTTGAGGGGAAAGGCAAGGGCGCAGGGTTCCGAACAGGCAATCTTGGAGATGCCTCGGGATTTTCTTTTTATCCGGGGAAAAATTTGGGCTGTATGGGCGATGGCGGTTGTGTTACCACAAACGATGACGAATTAGCCGCCAAAATACGTGCCATTGCAAATTATGGAAGCGACAGAAAATATCATCATATTTATAAAGGCATTAATTCCAGACTGGATGAAATTCAAGCGGCAATTTTGGATGTCAAGCTTAAATATCTTGATGATGACAATCAAAGGCGCAGAGAGATTGCAAAATATTATAGAGAAAACATAACCGATAAAAAAATCATTTTGCCGGAAGTTTATGATGAAAATGCTCAT
The DNA here is from genome assembly GCA_964448535.1 of uncultured Gammaproteobacteria bacterium. Taxonomy (GTDB): domain Bacteria; phylum Cyanobacteriota; class Vampirovibrionia; order Gastranaerophilales; family Gastranaerophilaceae; genus Galligastranaerophilus_A. The sequence continues at coordinate 3,085 of CAYUWO010000092.1, forward strand.
GTTTGGCATATTTTCCCAATAAGGTGCAAGGAGCGTGGCGAGCTTCAAAAGTATTTGGAAGAAAACGGAATACAGACAAATATCCACTATCCGAACCCGCCGCATAAGCAAGGCGCATATAAAGAGTGGGCAAATCAAAGCTATCCTGTGTCGGAAGAAATCCATAATAGCGAGTTATCGCTGCCGATTTCTCCCGTTATGACGGATAATGAGGTTGAAAAAGTTGTGGAGGTTATTAATACATATAAAGATTTTACCGTTGGGTAAGTTTAATAAATTTTTTAAAACATGTATGGAAACTAAATTCAGGTATTATGAGAGGCGGGATTATGAATAAATATTTTGAACATTATTGGAAAATAGAAAAATATAAACAAAATTTTGATAAAATGCTGAGGGCGCTCGTTGCGGCTGATAATCCCGAGATGAAATTAGAATTAGCTCTATATGCGGCGGACTACTTTGTATATCATAACGGCGGATATTACACATCGGCTGTTTTAGAAAAATATTTTGTTGATTTGGCAAAAAGTATCAAAGTTGATTTAAGCAATATTAAATACAAAGAAAAATCCGTTTTGCATGTTTTAACTCAAGGTTATAAAACCGGCGGACATACAAGAGTTGTTGAACGATGGATAAAGAACGCTCCCGATATACAAATCCATAGCGTTGTGCAAATAAGAGAAAATAACGCAAAATTAACCGTATTAGAAAATTGTGTTAAAGAAAAAAACGGACAATTTATATCTTTTGATAATAATTTATCATTAAATGAAAAAGCTGTTAAATTAAGAAAACTGGCAATGGAATATGAATATGTTATTTTACATACGCATATGGGAGATCCGACCGCTGCGGTTGCTTTTGGGACGGAAGATTTTACGCGTCCCGTTCTTTTTTATAACCACGCAAGCCACATGCCTTGGATAGGCAAAAGCGTTGCGGATTTAGTTTTAGACATAGAAAAAGACGACCCCGTAACAACAAAAAAAAGAGGGATTAATAATACATATTTTCTCGGAGTTCCGTCTAAAGAAATATTTATATCGCCCGCAGATAATAAAAAACAAATCAGAGAAAAATTAAACCTTCCTATTGATAAAAAAATAATTGTAATCTGCGGGAGAGAAGCGAGATTTCGCAGAATCGCCGGCAGAAGCTTTACGGATTATCTGAATAAAATTATGGATGACAATACCTGTTGTTATGTAATAGGTATAAAATCCAATAGTGAAGAGTGGCAAAAATCGATAAAAAAATCGGGCAAAAACATAAATTTGCTTGGAATTATTGATTTTAATAACGGATTTTTGGATTATTTAAAATCCGCAGATTTATATTTGGATTCTTATCCTTTATGCAGCGGCACGGCAACGATTGACGCAATATCATCCGGAACACCCGCCTTATCTTTACAATCGGTTTATCCGCAATTTGATTATTTTACAAGAACTTCTGCCTATTGCAAATCCGAGGAAGAATTTATCGAAAAAGCAAAAAAAATATTGAACGATGAAAATTATGCAAAAGAGATTTATGAAGAACTTAAAGCTTCTTTAATCGAATTTCAATCAATCGGCGCTTGGAATAAAAAAATAGAAAGATTATTTGAAATAGCTCCTAAAAAACATAAAGTTAAAGATTTGTCTAATGAAACAGACTATGCAGAGCCGAATGATTTATCCGTATTGTGCAATACGATTATTGACAACAATTTCTTAAAATTGAAAAATATAAAATTGTTATCAAATAACGATATTACGGCTATAATGGAGCATGGAAATTTATACAAAACTCAAGGCGTTCCATTTATTTTTCAAGTGTTATCGTATAAAAAATCGGGCAAAAAAATTAAAGTGTTTAAATTATTCGGAATCAAAATCCACCAATATGTTAAAAAATAAATGCAAGTTTATTATTTTTTAATTAATAAACTTTATTAAAAATTTTACTTTAAGCTGTTTTATATTAAAATAGCTTTAGTTTTTATTGACTATATGTTTAAAAAACTGTTTGTAAATTTTTAAGGGGCGGAGAGGAAAACAATGAAAACGAAATTTTATATATTATATCCTTTAATATGCCTAAGAACAAATATTAAACGCTTGTATAATATTATAACCGATAACGGGGCTAATTGTTATGATTATTTATTATCTCTGGGGTATAATTGCGAAGTTACTTTTAAATTTTTCAAATATTATAAATGCGAAATTTCGGGATTATTTAATTGGGCATATTCTCGTTCAATTAATGACTTAATTTACGCCCTTGAACACTTTGAAATGATTGGGGGGGGGGGGGGTTGGATTAACCCCCATGAATAAATGTGGGAATGTAAAAAAACCCGCATAAGATTTCATGGAAAAGCCCCCATGTCTATTTATATTAATAAAACAGCCACACAAGAAGAAATGGAAGCCGACAAAAACGAATTAATCGAAAGAATTAAGTATCTGAAAGAAAAATTTCTAAAATTCTTACGTAATGAAAACCGAAAATTGTATATATATAAAATTAAAGATGAAGATATCGACAATCAGGCAGACGAAAAAATTTGCAGATTAAAACAGAGCTTGGCTGATTTAGGCGGAAGGAATTTTGATTTGCTTATAGTTGCGCAAAAAAGCCAAAAAGATAAATTTAAAAACATTTCAAATTCATATAAAGTCCGCTTTGTTGATTATTTTTCTCCGGACGGCGATATTGTAAATAAAAACTACAGAAAAAACGGCTGGAATAAAATATTTGACGAGTTTTATCCTAAATTATCATTAATCGCCATAAAAAATAAAAAATATAAATTTCAATAACCCCATGCAAGTACACATGCTGTTGAAACTAAATCAAAGCAGGTCCCGCCAGCGAAATTTCTGACGGACGGAGCTGCTGATAAGCAGCAAAGCTCCGTAAAGCGAGCAGCGGCGGAGCGAAAAGACCGCAAACAGCGGGCTTGAAGCGTAGTCCTAGCATGCGAGCAATTAAGAAATTTCAAGAGGCGAAATTTCTGACAGGTGAAGCGAGCTTGCCCGAGCGTAACCTGTAAAGCGAA
>CAYUWO010000093.1:0-6126 GCA_964448535.1 uncultured Gammaproteobacteria bacterium
GCAAAAGAAGTTTTGGGCACAACAAAAATTACATATCAAGGGCGTGAGCTTGATTTAACCCCCCCATGGGACAGAAAAACCATGCTTGGCGCAATAAAAGAATATACGGGAATTGATTTCGGAGAATTTTTAACCGGCGAACAGGCTGCACAGGAAGCGGAAAAACTCGGAATTGAAACTGAAGAAGGCGACTCTTGGGGCAAGGTTTTAGACAGAATTTTTGAAGAAAAGGTAGAGCCTAAGTTAATTCAGCCCATTCATATTATTGATTATCCCCGAGATATTTCTCCGCTTGCAAAAGTACATAGAGATAACCCGAGATTGACCGAAAGGTTTGAAACAAGGGTTAACGGGTGGGAAATTTCTAATGCATTTTCCGAATTAACCGACCCAATTGACCAAAGAAACCGCTTTGAAGCGCAAGCAAAACAAAAAGCTGCCGGTGATGAAGAAGCTATGAATATAGACGAGGACTTTGTATGCGCTCTGGAACACGGCATGCCGCCCGCAGGAGGCATGGGAATCGGGATTGACAGGCTCGTTATGCTTTTAACGGATTCGCCTTCAATCAGGGATGTTATTGCGTTTCCTACCATGAAACCTAAAAACTGAAGGATTTTATATGAATTTTATTAAAACCGTATCCGACAAGGCTTATTTTATCTATAACCGATTTTTACAAAATCCGGTTCTCTTGTCGCTTGTTGCCTTATATACAGCATTTTTGTTTAATATAGATTTGATTTCAAACACGATAGGGTTCGCCTTTGCTGCGGTTTTGTACACTTTAAGGAACAGAAAAATTATGCCGACAAAAGACATTTTGATTTTCGGTGCTTCTTTTTCTTTGTTGCTGACCATTTTAATGGAGGGCATTGTTTTATTTGGCACGATTAAACATTATTACCTGTTTCCGCCTGTTCCTGCTTTAAGGGTGCTTGTTTTGGCGCTTGTTTCTTTTATATGCTCCATTATTGTTTTTTATGTTGTGAGCCTTGCTGCATCAGGCTTTTTGCTTCTTTTAAGCGGAAGGCTTTTAGGAAAAGCCGGCAAGTTTATAGACTATCTTTTTAATAATCCTCATCTTTTTTTAGTTGTGTTTATTTTATTTTTTGTGTCATTTGAAATATATGAAACAAAAACAATGCAAAAAGGGAAATTTGAAGTGTTGGCTTCAAGCGCCGTTTCCTTTAAAAATTCTTTTGAAATTATACCTTTCAAAGGCTCAAGCGCCGCCATTTTAAAACCGAAAGACGGGAAAATTTATGTTGAAATTTTTGATTCAAATACCGGACTTTTAAAAACTAAAATTTTAGATATTGACAACAAAAACGGGCTTATCCAAGCGGCAAAATTAAACAACAAAGAGATTTTAATTTTATGCCCAAAAGAAAATAATATAGGTAAAAAACCCTCAAACAGGGTTTTTCTCAAAGGCATAATTTTAAATCTTGATGACTTATCATTTAAAAACGCCGGAGAGTACGAGATAGAATCTGATTTCGGATTTAGCGCCGTGCGTATTGCCCTCGATAAAATTCTTCTTGCAGGAGGTGATGGCAAAAGCAGACAGCTTTATATTTTTGAAAACGGAAAAATCCGTGCAGCGGGTTTCCTTAAAAACGGGCTTGCCGCTCCCGATATTTTACCCGTTAACAACAAAGGAGCGATTATTGCGGGAAATATCTCAAAAAATAAAATCGGAGCCGAATTTTACAGTTTAAAATCAAATAAAATCAAACATACCTTTGAAAAAGAGTTTTCTGAAGATATCAAAATTTTAAAAACGTTCCTTTTAAAAGACGGAAATTTAGGAATAATTATATCAAACGCAGCCTCTTTGAACTCATACGGCAAAGAAAGGCTTATCATTGTCAGCACAAAAACTTTTAAAGAAATTTCTGATGATAAGTTCGAATTCACCGAAAAGATTTTTGGCGAAACAATTACCCCCCTAAAAAACGGCAATCTTCTCATAACAGGCGGCGACATCGAATTTGGAAACCACAACATGAGAGCTTATATTTATGATGTTGAAAAAAAGAAATTTATTCCTGTTAAAAATAAAATTAAGACCGGCCGAAGAAACGCAGCGTCTTCTCTTTTAGAAAACGGAAAAGTTTTGATTATGGGCGGAAAAGGGCTTGAATGGCGTATTAATAAATTAGAAGTTTTTACTTTGCAATAAACTTCTTGACCTTAAAGCTTGTAGATGATATTCTATTCAAAGAATGCTTTAGGGCCTGTAGCTCAGCGGTAGAGCAGGGGACTCATAATCCCTTGGTCGCGGGTTCGAATCCCTCCGGGCCCAAGTTTTCTAATTCGGCGATTTTAACTAAAGGTTGAAACGCCTTTTTTATTGTTATTATTACATTTGAGCCATCATATAAAAAGTTCGAACATAACTGTATTTTTTCGCTTCAACGGTATTTAAAGTAAGTCGTAGCCTGCAAGCACCCGTTCACTCCTATTGGAATTAAATAAACCTGAAAATAAATATATTTCAAGAGAAGATAATTTAGGTATCCGCTGCGTTTTTGCAAAAACCATACAAAGTAAGAGCAAAGGTAACAGAACGTTTTTTTTAGAATTTCAAGAGGAGTTTGGAAAAAATGATGCCAAAGTTATATCGAAACAAATATAGAAAATCGCACGGCTTGGATGAACAGGAATTAAAAATTACACTTACAAATTCATCAAAGCCAAACCAAAAATCACATTCCGACCGTTTAAGAAGTAATTAAATATATTTAATCAAAAACCATGTCCTAATGACCGTTCAAAAAGCATTCAAGAGATATTAAATTCCGTTCAAAAGCGGAGGCGGGCAGAGGGTGAAAGCGTTAGCGATACCCGTTTAATGCGAGCCCCAAGCGAACACCTCATGAACTGCAGATGAACAAACCGTTTTTTAATTCAAATTATGAAAAATACGTGTGGTTAATAACAAACGGATGCACAAATCCTAAAGATAGAATTTGGCTTGCTGATTATATTAAAAGCGATGAATACAACAATTTATATGGAGACTAAATTATGAACAAAACATTTATCAAAACAAGAAACGTGAAAAGATTTATATTTTTAATGGATGAACTTCAAAACTTCCGGGTAACATTCCAAAACTTGCACTTGTTTATGGAGTTTATGGACTCGGAAAATCGCAGGCAATTCAATTAAAACGACTCGGTTTATATTAGAGCCTCGAAGGATATGAGTTATTATCCGAAATCGCAGAAGAATCAGATGAGAATCCTTATTGGCATACGCAGGAAACATTCGGGCAGATTGAAAACCGTTTAAGGCTGATAGTAAAATTTTAGATAAATACTGCAGCTTGATATTAGTACATTCAGACAAAAATTAAGACAAAAAACAACTAAGTAAACAGGAAATACGGCAGATATATTAAATGAGATTATTTTAAAAATCCCACTCATAATTTTTATCACTTAATGCTTTTTGTGTATTTTCTATATTTGAAAAGACTGCAAATGGAGCTGATTGGGCAAGGGCATTCATATTATTGAGTAAAAGTGTCATTTGCTGTATATTATCATTTCTCATTGCTTCATCTACCCTTTTAAAATATTCTTTAAATTGGCTGCTTCTTTCATCAAATACTTTATCAAGGTAATTTTCAAAAAGTTCTTTTTGACCTTCAAATCTTTTTATCATTTCATTTGTTTTTGCCTGAATTTCCAGTTGTTTGGTTTTTTCTTCTTCACATATTTTAATACACTCTTTAACGGTTTCTGTCAGATTTAGAAGCAATTCTGAGGGGTTTTTCATTGTTTCAATTGTGTTGGCTACTTCACATCCAAAACCCGTAATATCATTTTTATTCATCTAATAAATCCTCATTTGTTATTTTAGTTGCTTTTGTAATTAATATATTTGTTTCTTCCGATATATCGCCATTATTATTAAATAATGCAGCATTTGCAAGTTCACTGATTGACTTTATTAAAAGTCCTGTTTTTTGAAATACTCCAACTTGATACTTGTTCTCATAATTAAAATCACTTACAAGAGGTTCAAATAATTCAAACATTTGATATATGCGAATTTCAAGTTTTTGCATGACAGAATATAATTCATTTATCCGCTCAGAAATTAATTTCATCATCTCCCAACCTTTTTCAATTTCGATTGTTTGTTCAAAAACAGCTTTTTCAATATTTTCTGCTTCTGTAAGTTTTTTGGAAAAATGACTAGAAGCAAAACTGCCTGCACACAGTAAAGCCACAACTCCCCCGACAGTAATACCGGCTGTGGATAAAACAACGGCACCGGCGGCCATTCCCCCGCCTCCTGCCGCAATGCTCCCGCCTCCGAGAGCTGCAAGAGCGGCATTTGTTGCCGCAGCACCGCTTAGTGAACTTATTGCTGCGCCTGTTGAAGCCGTCCCCCACGCTAACATGCCCTGCATCGCTAATTGAGAAGCCACCATACCTCCTCCGACTGCCATTGCTGCACTTTTTACGGTTTTATCTACCACTTCTGATGCTTTTATTGTAAATTCAAAAGTTTTATTAAATTCTTTAATATTTATATCAATCTCTGAAAGTATTTCATATTCTTTTAATTTATTTTTTTTCTCCATTTCCTTAAGGAATCCTAAAAACTGACCCAAAGTTTTTTTCAGAGTTTCTATTTTATATGCTCCGAATTTTTGCAATTCGTCGTTTAATTCTTTTTTAAGTACTGTATCAAGTTGTTTTACCGTATTTTTTAGTAATATACACTCTTTTTCAATCGTTGAACTGTCTTTGCGTTTGCTGATTGCATTGATGCCTGTTACGTCTTTGAGAATACTGAATGCTGTGCTGATTGTATTTTTATGCTCCTGCCGTATTTTTTCTTTTCTAATATTTCTGTCATCCGACATTTCTTGTTTTGTTCTGCTGTATAAAGAAATAAGCTGTTCCTTACTGTATTTTTTCAATTCTTCTTCATTCACAGCTTTTGCTATGTCAATTAACGGTGAATTTTTTATATCTGTTTTATCCATTAAATTAATTCCTTTCTATATATTCGTTCTATCCATTGTTCTATTATAAATTTCTCTACAAAACAAATATGATATGTATCCGAATTTTTCCAATTTATGAAATGGCGAATTGATATAATTTTTAATAGCGCTAAAAAAACCGTCTTTTCTATCTCTTATGCCTTGATATTGGCTTTTTAGTTTTTCTTTTGTATATTCATAAAGTTCGATAAATTTTTCATCATCTTTTAAGTCTTCTATTTGTGTTTCAAGTGTATCATCATCATATTCTTCTAATTCTTTTAATTTTTCTATTATATCCATTACACCATTTCTCCGTTCTTATATACATAAGAATTTTTTATTGTGCCGTTTTTATCATAAACCATATAGTCGCCATCTAAAGCACCGTTTTTATAATTTGCAACAATATATTTTTCACCTGTATTATAAAAAGTTATTGACTCGCCTTCTTGCACACCGTTATTCCAATTTTTAATTTTATTTAAAAAAGCACCTTCTTTAAAATATATTCTTTCTTCGCCGTTTTTTTGATTGTTTGAATATAAACAAAAGCTCTTAAGCGTTTTATCATTATATGTAGATGGTAAAATTTTTATAGTACTTAATTTGTTTTCAAGTTCATTATTTCTGTTTTCAAGCTCACTGTTTCTGTTTTCAAGCTCACTGTTTCTGTTTTCAAGCTCAGAAATTTTAGCCGTTAGCCTATTTAAATCTTCAATTTTTTCGCTTAATCTTTTGTTTTCTCCTATCAGCTGATTGTTTTGGGCAGTTATGGCAGAATTATTTTCCTTATATTCAATTTCTGTATTTTTTATAGGCTCCTGTGGTTTTGGCAGATTTTGCAGAGTATCTTTTTTAAACAATACAAGTTTTTTGTATAAAACTATGCAAAAAACCATTAATATTATACTGAATATAACCATTAATATTATAGCAAGTTTAGTTACCATATTTTCTCCTTTTTTTGTTTTTTATCTGCTTAAATGAGGATGTACAAACCATTTTTTGATTTTATATTTACTCTCTAATATCTTCTGTGCCTGCATTTGATTAATTGCTTCCGTTTCAACTTCAATTGGGAAATTTGACCCTTCAACATAAATTTTTGC
>CAYUWO010000094.1:0-5848 GCA_964448535.1 uncultured Gammaproteobacteria bacterium
CATAAAGCGGTTATGGAGCGGAATCCGAGGAGTGAGCGATTAAGAAATTTCAAGACAAGAAATTTCAAGAGAGCGGAATTTCTGACTGCGGGAGCCGGTGCGAGAGGGGCGACCCGATGAGGGTTGACCCGAAGCATTTGCGGCGTGCGGGAGCCGGTGCGAAGGGCAATGGCGTTGAACCCTGCCCAAAGCACTACGGAACACGAAGTCGGTTTTAATTATGATTAAAATAATTATGCATTATGCGTTGTGCATTATGAATTAATTTGAATTGCGAATCAATGATACTGCCGATTTAAACAACCGCGGCAAAAATAAGAGGAGTTTATTTTTGCCGTTTTTATTTGACGGGGAAAGTCCGTTTGGGCTTTCCCCTTTTTTTTGACTTCATGGTATTAACAGACGGGACATCATGAATTTTTCAAAAATTGGGGTATATGGACAAAATAAAAAATTTATTACCCTTTCTGTCTGTTTGTCGATATTGACAAAAAAGATTTTTATAAATTTGTGTCCGGAAGTGTCCAAAAAAATATTTTTTTCTAAACATTATAACTAATTTTATTACATAATTTTACTCTGTTTTTATTTATTATTACTTGTTTTTAATATTATCAACCGAAAAAATAAACAAAAATTCCCGTCTTTTTTCATTTTTGTTATTTTTGACTGTAAAAACATTCTTAAAATTATTCTTCGGGTTATTCCTGCGGCAAAATGAACAATAATAGGGTTTTTGTGAATAAAACTTATACTTTTTTGAATAAAAATGAGGAAAAATGAACAAAAATTGTTAATTTATGAACAAAATTATTCCTTAAAAATTTTCCCGTTTGAAATTTAATATAAAAAATTAATTTTGAAGTTAATTTTTAAACAAATTGCAGAATAAAAAATAAAACGAAAAGAAATATTTTGGTCGCGATTTTTCAATTTCGGTCGTCGCAAATTTTGAACATTTTGTCGACCTGCAAGATTCGAACCGAACAATAGTCCCACTTATGCCAAAAGCCCTCAAATAAAGCGTTTTAGCCTTTCAGGTACTGTGCCGCCTCCAAAAACCGACGGGGGTTGTTGTCCCGCCCGCCGAGTCTTTTTTAGTCCCCGATTTTTTAAAATCGCCTTTGATTTTTGTCAAACTTTCCTCTTTTCTTTAAATTATTATTGAATTTTGAGGATGTAACCAAAAATTTTCGGTACATAAATAATCAATTTTAAATTTTTGCAAAAGTATTGCCATTAGTGAATTTTATAGGCAAAATTTAAAATAAAATTTGTCAATTTTGGTTCTTTGAAAAAATTAAAAAATTACGCAACTAAAACTTTGTTTTTTAGAATCGTAATTTGCTCTAAAATTAAAAGGTTTTCGGGCGTTTGCATAGTGTTTACAAGCGTTTTAATACAAATTAAAAAGTTCAAACATTGTCGCTCAACGCCCAAGTTTTCTAATTCGGCGATTTTAACTAAAGGTTGAAACGCCTTTTTTATTGTTATTATTACATTTGAGCCATCATATAAAAAGTTCGAACATAACATTTTTAAAAGTTCACGCTTTTTCGAGTTCGAAAGCCGAAAGTAAATGGCAGCGGTCATTTTGAAGAGTTCGAACAGATTTTCGGAATATTTTAAGAGTTCAAAACCTGTTTTTGTTAAAGCGGAGCGGGACAGAATTAAATCATCAAGGTTTGATTCAATTTCGGCGGATTTTTTTGTGTATAAATCCTCGCTTGCTTTATTATCTAAATACAAATTAAAAAGTTTATCGGAACGTTCTTTTACCGATTATCGGAACTAAAACAAGCAAAACAAATTATTTTTTAGTATTTCATAAAGGAGCAAAGCAATGACAGAAAGACTAAACAGGATATAGAGAAGGGGGCGACCTGCCCCTCACGCTTTCCGCCCCGATTTGATAGCTTTGATATGAATTTTTGCTCATCTGTTTTTACCTGCCTCTTGAATTTTTTTAAAATGAGTAATAATGTAAATAAAGGGCGAGCGGTGGCTAGGCCGCTCATTAAAACCCTTAATGCGTTAGGGCTGATATTATCATTATGATAACTATTAGCTCTTTTTTGTTTGACACGATTCGCATTTTTCACTTCCTCTCTACCTTAGCCGGGTTAACTGTCTTTGACAGCGGAGGGGGCTCAAGTCGCTTCATCGGCCTGTCTGTTACATTTGCTAAAAACCAGTTAGGACATACAACGGAAACTACAACGCTAAAAAAATTAGACGCCGTATTTTCAAAATGCGAGAATAATGTGAGCATAAACGAAAATAAGCGAAAATCTAATATTTATACTTCCCCTCAAAAAGCAAGCAATGCCGATGATGCGACTTGAACGCACGACCTACTGATTACGAATCAGTTGCTCTACCAACTGAGCTACATCGGCAAAATTAAACTTACCATAATTATATTACAAAAATTCTAAATGTCAGCTGTACACATAGGACATTTTGTTGCATTAACAGGAATTGTTGAAGTGCATCTGGGGCATGACTTTGTTGTTGCTTCTTCTTCAACTGTTTCTTCTTTTTTGGCGATTGATTGAAGTTTGTTTATTCCCCTGACAAGAAGAAAAACAGCGAAAGCAACAATTAAAAAGCTTATAACCTGATTTAGAAAAAGCCCGTAGTTAATCGTAACTTCTCCTGCCGCCTGTGCTGCGTCAAGCGAAGGATATTTCGGAATTTGACCAAGCTCGTTTAAGGAAGTGGGCATGACTATATAAAGATTGGTGAAATCTGTTTTTCCGAGCAGCCAGCCGAAAGGAGGCATTATTATATCTTTCACGAGCGAATTTACTATTCCGCCAAAACTTGCGCCTATTATGATTCCGACCGCCATGTCAACGACATTCCCTTTAATTGCAAAGCTTCTGAATTCGTTCAGCTCTCTTTTTAAAATTTCAAACATCCCGCTACCTTTCAAATTTTTTAAGCACATACTGTTCGACTGAGCCCTCGGACTCTTTGACGCCGTCGTTATACAGATAAAAAGTATAAGTGTCCGCCAGCCTTGTATTTTTGTTTAAAGCCCTGCTCAACCCTTTTACTTCAGATGAAGGAAGCGCATAGTTGGGACCTTTTTTGCCGTTTAAATCAACCGTAATAACGGCGCAAGCGGTCTTTTCGCCGTAAAATGTGTTATCTTCAACCGTTCCGCAATCGTTTTCAAGCGCCCGAAAGAAGTATGTTTCGCCGTTTAAACCGGTTATTGTGCTAACCCCGTCAAAATTACCGTACATATATTTTGCGAAGAAAAACGGAGTATCCGCATTTTTGACGTTTATTCCGGGAATTTCCCCGTTATCTGCCGCCCCTCTTTGAATTGCGTAATTTATGTTTTCTTTGGCAGAATTTAACTTAATCATGCGGGTAGAATTTATATGTCCGGTTATTTGTGAAGGGAAAATATAAAAATGGACAATAATAGCAATCACAGTTATGGGAACCCAAAAACGCTGGGACCTTATAAAATCTTCTTCATTTTCATAATTCCTTGCCTTAAATGCAGCTCTGTTTCCCGTAAGTCCAGAATAAAAAGCAAGAATTAAAGACAAAAAACCCGATGTCCAAACACCGAAAAGATAAAGCGAGGAAGATTCCATGCGAGAGAGGAAATGCGGAATAGCAGTCAAAACCAAAAAGCAAAAAGCTAAACCCTTTCTGTCGTACAAAAGATTATAAAGGAAGGGCAGAGCAAGCGCCGCCATGTTGATTGTATTTGATGTTTTTGAAGATAATTTGGATTCGTAGCCGAAATTTTGCAATTTATCTATATGCCCCTATAATTTAATTTTTTAATAATCTAATAATATTATCCACAAAGTTTTTTGGCAAGTACCATAATTAAATCTTTGCAAATAATTAAAAAATAAAATATAATAAAGAGTATGCAAGAAAAACCCGAGTATCTTGAATATATAAAACAATCTTTTGAGTTAAAAAATCAAAAACTTTATAAAGAAGCAATTGAAGTTTTGTATAAGGTTTTATGCTCTGATGTCGACAAAAGCACTCTTGTTGAGGTTATTTCTCAAATCGGAGATTTGCATTACCTTTTAAAAAATTACGAGCGTGCGGTTGAACAGTATGAAAAGGTGCTTGAAATTGATTCTTCCCATTCGCACAGCAAAGACAAGCTGTATGAACTTTATTTTGAATTAAAAGAGTATCAAAAAGCACTTTTTGTATCAGAAAAAGTCTGTGCCGATTCCAAAAAACCGCTTGATTTTGTCAGATATTTTACGGTTCTTTTGAAATTAGGACATGCCGATGAGATTATTGAAAAATACGGCGCCCTTAGTGAAGAATTAAAAAGCGATCCTAACATTTTATATATTCTCTCGCTTTTAAAAGAAGAAGGAAAAAGAGAAATGCTTGAAAAAATTGTTTTGAATGCTCCTGCGTTTTCTGAAGCTAAATTTGACCTTGCACTCGCATACTATAACGAGGGTAATTTTGAACAATCGGAAAAATTATTCGATGAAATTTTAACCACAAAAAAAGATGCGCTGTCTTATTATTATAAAGCCCTTATTCAGGTTCATAAAAAAGATTATTTTCATGCGATAGACAATTTTCACTTAGCAATTAAAGCAAGCAAGGGCAATGTTCAGGAATTTTATTTTGAACTTGCAAAAGCTTACATAGACATAAATTGGTTTGATGAAGCAATTGCAACAATTAAAAGCTCAATCAGCTTATCCGTTGAACAAAATGCGGAAAAATCAGCTATTGACAAAAGATATTTGCTCCTTGCGTGGATTTTTGAAAAACAGAAAGATTATGACAGCGCACTGTTTAATTTAACCTTAATAGATGAAAATTCCCCCTTGAAATATCAAGCGGGTGTCTTACATGCTCACATTATGTATAAAAAAGGAGAAATTATCCCTGCCAAAATCGAGCTTGAGGAACTTTATGAAAATGTTCCGCAGGTCAGGGACGATTTAACCCTTTTAGACACATTGGGCGCAATTTATAAAGATTTAAAACTCACAAAAAAGGCTCTCGGGTTTTATAAAAAACATCTTGAAAGTTATCCGGAATCGTTACACACAGCCTGTGAATACATTGATTTATTAATTGACCTTGAGGAATACGGCGAGGCATTTAGTTATATTGAAAAGTATTCCGGTTTTGGCACGGTTCCAAGCCTTCTAAACTCTAAGGCAAGAATCTATTACAGAAAAAAAGAATATGACAAGGCTCTTGATGAGCTTGACAAACTCATATTGTGCGATAAAAACAACGCCGAAGCCTATTATTTTAAAGGGCTCATTTTGAACGATAAAAAAAATTACAACGGTGCGCTTCCGTTTATTCAAACGGCGCTTGAGTTAAACCCTGTTCCTGCCAAATATTACGCCCAGTGCGCAAAGGCTAATTTCAACCTCGGCTTTTTAAACGAAGCCATGCTTTATATAAAAGAGGCAATTGAAATTGAGCCAAACAATCTCAACTATAAAAAACTTGCCGCTGATATATCTAAAAAATCGGGCAAAGAGCATGAGGCGGAATTTTGGAACTCTGTTGTTTCAAGAACGGAAACCATTATTAAAAACAACCAAAGATTGTAGTTGCTTATTTCTCTTTTTAGCGTTATTATGGTTTTGTTAAAGCGTCCGATTAAAATTTTCAGCCCTTTAACAAACCAGAGATATACTTTTGCTCCTTTTACCCTAAAATTATTATCCAATTTATATCTTTTATAAAACCTAAATTGAAAAAAGCGGGTAACTTCTAAAACCGCAAACAAATTACAACTTAATAAATGCGCCCTTAGCTCAGCTGGATAGAGCGTTTGGCTACGGACCAAAAGGTCGGGGGTTCGAAT
>CAYUWO010000095.1:0-5846 GCA_964448535.1 uncultured Gammaproteobacteria bacterium
GTTCTACTCTTTGACTTACTTTTTCAGACATAATTTTAATCGTTTATGAGTTTTTCCCTCTTAATTCAACCGCCCCTTTAACCGCATCACGCCCGACTTGAAGATGAGTGTCCATAACATATTCGTTATACTGGCATGTGGTCAAAAAGTTTTGATTTGCATTAATAATAATCTTTCTTGCCTGAATTGCTCCAACGTCTTGAGAATCGTATTGAACAAGAATCTTTTTAATAAAATCCGGTTTTATTTTGGCGTCTGCATCAAACACAAGATAGGCTTCCCCTTTTGCTATTTTAACCGCATCGTTTAAAACGGCGGATTTGCCCGGATATGCGTCTTTGTTTCTGATTAGCGCAATAACTTTATCATATCTTTTTTCAAGCTCTAAAACGGTGTCTTTGGTGTCGTCCGTTGAACGGTCGTCAATTACAATAACCTCATAGTTTGTATAATCAACTTCAAGAATGTTTTTAACCGTGTTCTCTATTACGTTTGACTCGTTATGGCAGGGAATAAGAATGCTTATAAAGGGGGAAAGCTTTTCATCATAACAGGGGGGATTTTTTAAAAGTGCGCGCTTCTGGTGTTTCACCGCTATAAACATATAAATCATATATAAAGACATAAAAAGCACAAGAAAGATAATTGCAAGCGCAGTATTAAAATAATTCTGGAAAACAATTAAAAAAGCAAAGAGAAAACACAGTATAAATAAAAGTGTAATTCTATCTTTCATAGACTCCCCATTTACCCACATCGGATGTATGTAATTTTAACATAAAAATAAATTCGTACAAATAATGGATGTAAATTTTTCTTTATAAGGATTAAACTGAAAGAAAGTAAGGTGAAAGTCATGGCAAAAAATTTTTTAAAAAACGCAGACGTTTTTATTCCCCAAACAAACGGAACAATCTCTGATTCATTGCTCAAAAATTGGACACAGCAAGCTTTTGAATGTTACAGCATAAAGTGTAATTGCGCCAAATGTTCAATTAATAGAAAACAGTATTCCTTTGTGTGCCAAATGCCTAAAGTGGTAAAAGAACTTTTAAAAAACAACATAAAGCCGGAAGGCGAATTTATCGAAACTAATTCTTTTTAATATATAAAGTTCTCCTTTTGAAAATCCTTTTAATGCCGCAAAATTTGCGGCATTTATTTTGTCTTGTCAAAGAAAACCTTTAGGGCTTCGTTTTCGCCAAAATTGCCGTTTGAAAGCTCTTCTTTGCGAGTGTATGCTTTGTCGTTATTTTTTAAGTTTTCAAGCAGATTTCTTTTGTTCATAACAGTCAAAATTATAAACAAAATAATTGATGAAATTAAAACTCCCCCCATTGCAAAAAGGAATTTTTTAATCGTAAACTTGATATTTTCGTTTGTATCTTTTAAAACTTTCTCTTTAATTTCTTCGTTCGCATTCGGAGTCATTACCTCAAGGTCTTTAACAACAGGGGTTTTAACCTTCTTAACGACAACGGGGGGAGGGTCGTTTTTAATGGCTTGTTCTACCTGCACATCAAGGGATTCCTCGCTTTTATTTTGTAAATCAGCGGGAGAAGCACCCGCAGGCATAAAAGCGGAAAATGCTGAAAGCAAAAGAAAACAAATTATAAAGTAAAGTTTATTCTTCATTAGCTGTTTTTGCCTTTCGCACCGAGGGTTTTCTTCCTCTCTTTTTAGGTTGTTCGGTTTTTTCGCTGAGGGGCTTTTCTTCTTCAACAGGCGAAGGAGCACTCCCGCTTTCGATTTTTTGTTCTTTCTTCTCTGCTTTTTTTGTTCTCCTTGAAACTCTTGTTGTTTTTTTTGTTTCTGTGTCCCCTAAACCTTCTGTGTCAGATGTTTCGGCGTTTTTACCATGCTTATTTTTAGCCGTTTGCATATCTTGAGCGGGCGGAACTTTGTTTTCTTCCAAAAAAGCGGCAGCTAAAGCGGGCTTGTTTTTATCTTCCGCAGCTTGAGGCTGCATGTCTCTTGTTTCCTGTTTATAATCCGGTGCATTATCTTCCGTCATTATTAAGTTCATAACCTCGATAACTTCCGGAGCTAATTCTCCCTGTTCACGGGGTTTTTGCTCTCTGATGTCATTTTGGAATTTGTTTTTTTGAAATTTGTCATTTTTATTTTTAAATTTCTGAAAGTTATTATTTTTTTGATTGTTATTATTGTTATTTTGATTTTGTTGAGCAAAGGGCCCCTTTATTTTATTAATTTTTGCTCTTGTTTCGCCCGCTTGAAGAGAGGACATAAATTTTAAATCTTCAATCACAAAACCCTGCCCCAAGCATTTATCGCATTTTTTGGTGAATATTTCGCTAATGCTCTGCCCCTGTCTGTGCCTTGTTAGCTCAACAAGCCCTAAATCTGATAATTGCCCTATTTGCGGCTTTGCTTTATCTTTTTCAAGTGCAAGCTCAAAGTATTCAAGAAGTTTTAATTTATCCTCCCGCACTGACATATCAATAAAATCTACAATTATCATACCGCCTATATTTCTTAATTTTAACTGGCGAGCTATTTCGTCTGCGGCTTGAAGATTTGTTTTTAGTATGGTTTCTGCCTGAGATGAAGAACTTGTAAATTTGCCGGAGTTAACGTCAATAACGGTTAAGGCCTCCGTCTGCTGGATAAAAAGATACCCGCCCAAAGGAAGATTGACTTTTGTTTGAAGTGCGTTTTGTATTTCTTTATGGACTCCCTCCGTTACAAGCAAGGGGTCATTTCCCTTATGCATTGAAACTTTTACTTTCATATTCCAATGCTGGAGCAATTGGGTGGTTCTGTGCAGGGCAAAAGAAGTGTCGACAATAATTTCGTCAGTATCTTCCGTTGCGGCTTCCCTTATTACCTTATACAAAAGATCCTGATCTCTGTATAAAAGACATGGGGGAGTTGAAGTATCAGCCGCAGTTACAATTGAGTTCCATTTTTCAAGAAGCATTTCCATATCCTCCTGAATTTCAAAATCAGATTGATTTTCGGCTTCGGTTCTGACTATAACGCCGACCCCGACAGGTTTTAGAAGGCTTACAATTGATTTTAGCCTTGCTCTTTCTTTGCTTGAAACTATTTTTCTTGAAACATTTATCCCCGTTTCATCCGGCAAAAGAACAAGAAAACGCCCCGGAAGGCTTAGAGATGTTGTAACTCTCGGACCTTTATGCCCCGTAGGCTCTTTTATAACTTGAACAATAAGCTTTTGTTTCGGCTTGACTTTTTCAACAAGGGTGCCTTTGCCCGCAATATCATCGGTATGAATAAACCCCATTTTATCGCTCATTCCAACATCTACAAATGCGGCTTCAATGCTCGGAAGGACATTATCAACCACAGACAAATAAACATCCCCTAAAAGAACATCACCTTTGGTAATAAAAAATTCGGACACCTTAGAATCTTCCATAACTGCTGCTATGCTGTCGCGTTCCGATATAATAATTTTTTTTGCCATTTCAAATCCCTTTATTTTACATTTTAAAATTTGCAGCAACGGGAAAATATTCCCAAAATTAAGCGCAAAAAATAAAACTTCTGCTATATCTTTTAATACATTTTCATTTATGCGACTCCATGCACCATGAAAAGTGTCTTATAAAATAATACTATAGTAAAAAAAAATTGGGAATACCCAACAAAATGTTAACTAAACAAAATTATATAAAAACGTAAACATTTATTAACATATTTGCACAACTAATATTTTTTGTGTAATAATAATTTCTGTTAATAGTCTAACCATTCCTTTCTTGACTTATGCGGCTTTGCTTTAAAGCCGCATTTTTATTCATGTAACGGTTCTGACAGCCAAAAAAGTTTTATCTTATTTTCCTACCGCCCAAAACGGCATTTTGGCTTGATTTTGAAATATATAAAAGTTGAGTATTACATTTATTACAGTATTTGCAAGCGGCACATTCAATAATATAATAGTTATATGAAGATTTTAGGAATTGACCCCGGTATCGGAATAACCGGTTACGGATTAATTGAAACATGTGGCGAAGGTTTCGAGCTATTGTCATGCGGCTCTATTCAAACCGACAAAAATAAGCCGTGCGCCAAAAGGCTTCTTGAAATTTATCATGATATAAAAGAACTGTGTTTAAGATTTGAGCCGGATTGTGCGGGAATTGAACAGTTGTTTTTCTTTAAAAATCAAAAAACGATAATTCCCGTTGCTCAGGCGCGCGGGGTTATTTTAACCGCCCTTGAAGAAATGGGGGTTAAAATGGGCGAATACACTCCGCTTGCCGTTAAACAAACCATAACCGGACACGGGCGTGCCACAAAAGAAGAAGTGAGGGAAATGGTAAAAAAATTTATTGAAATAAATAAAAATACAAGGCTTGACGACACGGTTGACGCCATTGCCATTGCAATATGCCATGCAAGAAATCTTGATGCGGAGATAAAAAATGGAAGCTGTTAAGTTTAAATATTTAAAGCTGCTTTTAATATACTCTTTTATAACGGGCGGAACATGCGCGCTCATATCTTTAATTCCGAATTTCATGCCCTTTTTCTCTCTGTTTTTTATTCCCGTGCTTGGGGCAATTGCTACGATTTTGATTTTAATTTTAAAAGACTGCTTTGAATAGTCCGATAACAAAACTTTTGCTTTTCTCGGCGCCGTTTGCGGGTTTTGCTTGAGCTTATCTTATATAATCATCCTCTCCCCGCTCGTGTCGTTAATTCATTTCATTAACAAATCTTATTATGATTACGGGGTCCAATACTTAAATTTGTTTTTATTTGCGCTCTTTTTTGTTATGATTTCTATTGTGTATATAATTACAAACACCGTAACCGGACTTTTAACCGGAATAATTTACCGATATATAAAAGGAAGCAAATATGAATGAAGATAAAACGATTGAATGGCTGAGGGATGAAAATTGTTCTTTAATGGTGGATCAAACTTTAATACCCAAAGAATTTAAAAAAATTAAAATTTATACATCCGATAAAATGTATGAGGCGATTAAAAAAATGATAGTAAGAGGGGCGCCCGCTATAGGCATTGCCGGTGCGCACGGCGCCTGCCTTGCGGCAAAAGAATTAATCGGGGAAAAGAATTTTATTGGAAAGTTAATGGAAAAGATGGACTATATTAATTCTTCCCGCCCCACGGCAGTTAACCTTTCTTGGGCAATTAAATCCCAAAAAGAGGTTGTCGAAAAAAACAAAAATAATTCATGCGAAGAAATTTTGAACGCCCTCGTTGAAAACGCCGTAAGGCTTGAGAATGAGGACATAGAAATAAATAAAAAAATCGGGGATTTCGGCGCACGGCTTGTGCCTGACGGGGCGGGGATTTTAACCCACTGTAACGCAGGAGCACTTGCAACGGTCGGATACGGTACGGCGCTCGGAGTCATAAGAAGCAAGTTTAAAGAAGATAAATCAATTATGGTATATGCCGATGAAACCCGCCCCCGCCAGCATGGGGCAAGAATTACAACCTACGAGCTTGTAAAAGACGGAATCCCCGTTACTCTTATAACGGATGGAATGTGTTCATATTTTATGAAAAAAGGCTTGATTAATTTCGTTGTAACAGGTGCGGACAGAATAGCTTCAAACGGCGACACAGCAAATAAAATCGGCACTTCAACGATTGCAATCGCCGCAAAATATTATAACGTCCCGTTTTATGTCGCCGCCCCCAAATCCACAATTGATATGAGCATTAAGACGGGGAATGATATAGTTATCGAATTAAGAGATGAAAACGAAGTTAAAATTATTAACGGCGCCCCCATTTGCGCAGAAGGCGTTAAATTCGTTAACCCCTCATTTGATGTTACCGACAACAGGCTCATAAAGGGAATCATAACCGAATACGG
>CAYUWO010000096.1:0-5838 GCA_964448535.1 uncultured Gammaproteobacteria bacterium
CAACGATAGGCAAGGCAACCGCTGCAATAACTCCTATGATGACAAGAGTAATCAGTGATTCCGCCAAAGTAAACCCTCTTTTTAAAATCATAATAAAACCCTCTTTTCTATAATATCTATTATAGAATATATTAACTCTATTTACAATAGATAAAAAGAAAAAAAATTAAAAAGTTAATAAAAAGCTGCTTTTTATTTTTTAAGAATATATCTTTTAATTGTAAAACCGCAGTGAACAATTTTAAAAAAGCAGGTGTTTTTAAAATTACCCGCTGTTTTTGCGTCCGAACTTTTTCCAAAAGACAAATGCACAAAAATAAAAAATGAACTATTTGATTTTTTATACTCCCCTATTGAACAAAACAGGGAAGTTAACATTTTTTTACCTAGGAGAGTAATTTTTTTTCTAAGTTGAATTTATACCATGGCTTTGTCAAGAAAAAATGGAGAAAATAAAAAGTGCAAAACGTAAAAGAAGCCATTAAGCGCGGCTTTATGCAGGCGCCCGTTATTGAGATGGATGAGTTAAACAATTTGTTTTTTGAATTAACAAATAAAAGCTGCAATTTAAAGTGCACCCATTGTTATATCAAAAGAAACCCTTTTAAAAAAGAGAAAGATTTTTTGCCTGTGGACAAAATTAAACAAACGCTGTTGTCTGTCGAGCGGGAAAAATTAAAATCAATTTATTTAACGGGCGGGGAACCTATGACGCACCCTGATTTTAATACAATTTTAAGGATGTGTCTTAAAATTTCAAACACAACAATTTTGACCAACGGAACTTTTATTAACGATAAAAAAGCAAGGTTTTTAAGAAAAATTGACGATGAGTCTGATTTTGAAACGATTTACAGAATAAGCTTTGAACACTATAACGAACAAAAAAATGATGCGGTTAGGGGGCGCGGCAGCTTTAGAAAGGCTCTTTTTGCGGTTCAAAACCTTTATAAATATGACTTTAACCCGATAATCAGCGTAAGCGATTATTACAAAGAACCTTACGAAGAAATTTTTGACGGTTTTTACAATTTATGCAAAAAATTTAACTTTGAAATGGGGCAAATTAACCTAAAAATTTCACCCTACTTTAATTCAAACCCGGAAACTATCAGACAAATTGAAGGAGAAGATTTTAACCCCGACAGGCTTGATTGTAAAAATTCAAGAATAGTAAGCGCAAAAGGTGTTTTTTCCTGTCCTGTTCTATGCAACGATTTTAGAGCGCGCTCCGGATATTCAATTGAAAACTGTTCTAAAAAAATATGCCTCGATACAGAAAAATGTTACAATTGCGTAATGCATAAAACAAAGGCGTTTGTAAACGACTGGATGTAAAATTAAAGCCGCTATCGGGCGGCTTTAATTTCTTCTTTTCCTTTTGTGGAATTTTCAACAAGAAGCCTTTTAATAAAATCTTCTTTTGCAAAAGTTCCAATCTGCCCAACCCCTCTTTTTCTTATTGCAAGCTGTCCGGATTCAATTTCTTTGTCGCCTATAACAATAACATAGGGGATTTTTTTGTTTTGCAGACAATCCCTTATTTTATAATTCATGGATTCCGCTCTGTCATCGAATAAAACTCTTAAACCTTTATTTTTCATTTCATAAAAAAGCTTTTCCGAATATTCATTGTGTCTTTCTGCGATAGGAACAATAGCCGCCTGCTTTGGAGCAAGCCAAACGGGGAAAGCGCCCGCATAATGTTCAATTAAAATGCCATGGAACCTTTCCATTGAGCCGAAAATAACTCTGTGAAGCATAACGGGGGTTTTCAAAGCGCCGTCTTTATCCTGATATTTTAAATTGAAACGCTCCGGCAGGTTGAAATCAAGCTGAATCGTTGCGCATTGCCAAGTTCTTTTAATTGCGTCTTTAAATTTAAAATCAATTTTCGGTCCGTAAAATGCGCCGTCCCCTTTGTTAATTTCATATTTCATCCCGCGTTTATCCATAGCCTCCCTTAAGCCCGCTTCGGCTTTTTCCCAATTTTCTAAAGAGCCTACATAACTTTCGGGGCGGGTTGACAATTCAACTTCAAATTCCATGTTGAATATAGACATAGCGTCTGTTACAAAGTCAATGATTTCGTTAATTTCGCCCACAAGCTGATCTATCGTGCAAAAAATATGCGCATCATCTTGCGTAAACCCTTGGACACGGGTTAAACCGCCAAGAGCTCCCGATTTCTCTTTTCTGTACACGGTTCCAAGCTCAGCCATTCTTAAGGGCAAATCTCTGTAAGAGCGGCGGGCGGAATTATAAATTAAAATATGAAAAGGACAGTTCATAGGTTTTAAAATAAATTGATCCTCGTCCTCATCCTCTTTTTGAATAAAAAACATATTTTCCCTGTAATGGTCAATATGCCCCGATATTTCCCAAAGTTTTGATTTTGCAATATGAGGAGTGTTAACTATTACATACCCTCTTTTTCTGTGTTCTTCTCTCCAATAATTTTCTATATTTTCTCTGACTATGGCAAGATTCGGGTGCCATAAAACAAGCCCCGAACCTATTTCGTCATGAATTGAAAACAAATCGAGCAAATTTCCCAATTTTCTATGATCACGTTTTTTTGCTTCTTCAATCATCGTGATATAATCGTCTAAATCTTCTTTTGTTAAAAAAGCCGTTGCATAAACCCTTTGAAGCATTTTATTATCCGCTGAACCTCTCCAATAGGCGCCCGCAACAGATAGAAGTTTAAAAGCTTTAATATCTCGTGTGTTCTCAATATGAGGACCCGCACAAAGATCGTTAAACAAGATGTTTCCGTCTTTATCTTTTGTTAAATAAAGTGTAGGGTTATCGTTTTTGTGTTCTTCCAAAAGTTCTGCTTTGTATATTTCCCCTTGCGCCCTGAATTCGTCAATTTGTGCCTGAACATCTTCAATATAATGTTTTTCAAAGGTTAAATCCATTTTAACCAATCTTTTCATCTCGGCTTCAATTTTTTTGAGGTCATCTTCGGTTAAGCTTACCCCTTCTATATCAAAATCGTAGTAAAACCCGTTCTCTATTGCAGGCCCGATAGCAAGGCGCGCCTGCGGATATAAGTTTTGAACGGCTTGCGCCATAATATGCGAACAAGAGTGTCTTAGGGTATGCAAATCAATGTTTTTTTCCATAAAAAATCTTCCCTCACTAACATTGTTATATTTTTTATTTTACCATGGACAATAAAAAAGAACATTTTTTATGATAATATTAAAATGTTCAGTTTATTAGGGCAGTTTAAATGAAATATACACCCGATTTTAAAGAAGCGGTTAAATTAATAAAAGATTATAAGACAATTCCTGTATGCTGTGAAATTTTTTCCGATGTGAAAACCCCTGTTCAGGTTTTGAAACTGTTAAAAGAAAAAGGGCACCACTGTTTTCTTTTAGAGAGCGCCGAAAAATCAAGAAAATGGGGAAGATATTCTTTTTTGGGGTTTAACCCTTCCCTTGAGATAAGCTGTATAAACAATAAATTAAGCATTAACAAAGAAGTTGTCGAAACATCTGCGCCCGAAGAATATATCAGAAAAATAATTAATGATAATAAAGCCCCCTCGTTCGATTTTCTTCCTCCTTTCACAGGCGGGCTTGTCGGATATTTTTCATACGATTTTATTAAATATAAAGAAGCCAATCTGAAACTTAACGCACGGGATATTGAAAATTTCAAAGACCTTGATTTAATGCTCTTTGATAAGATTATCGCCTTTGACAACGTTAAACAGAAAATTTTTATCATCGTAAATGCCAAAACCGACAATTTTGAAGAAAATTACGAAAACGCTGTTTTAACTCTTAATGAAATAAACGATTTAATTAAAAATTCTAACGCAAAGAAAGAGTTTAGGGGAAAATTGACTTCGAAGTTCGAACCTTTATTTTCTAAAGAAGAATTTTGCAAAATGGTGAATCGTGCAAAAGAATATATTGTTGAAGGAGATATTTTTCAGGTTGTTTTGTCGAATAGGTTTCAGGCGTCGTTTGAAGGAAGCCTTTTAGACACATACCGCTATTTAAGGACAACAAATCCGTCGCCTTATATGTTTTATTTTTCATCGGACGATATAGAAATAGCCGGCGCTTCCCCCGAAACGCTTGTCAAGCTTCAAGATAACGAGCTTTTTACATTCCCCCTTGCAGGCACAAGACCGAGAGGCAAAACGGAAAAAGAAGACATGGAGCTTGAAATTGAGCTTATTCAAGACAAGAAAGAGCTTGCCGAGCATAATATGCTGGTTGACCTTGGGAGAAACGACCTTGGAAAAATTTCAAAATTCGGTACGGTTGAAGTTGAAAAATATATGAGCGTTGAAAAGTTTTCTCATGTTATGCATATAGGTTCTACCGTTAAAGGAATTATAGAAGAAAACAAAGATGCGCTTGACGCTATTTATGCCGTTTTGCCCGCAGGAACATTATCGGGCGCTCCTAAAATTAGGGCAATGGAGATTATAAACGAGCTTGAAAATAATAAACGCGGAATATACGGAGGCGCAATCGGATATATCGACTTTAAGGGAAATTTAGACACCTGTATCGGAATTAGAATTGCATTTAAAAAAAACGGGAAAGTTTTTGTAAGAACAGGCGCCGGCATCGTATATGACAGCGTTGCCGAAAATGAATATCAAGAAACCTTAAACAAGGCTCAAGCCGTTATAAATGCGCTTGAAAACTCCTCAAAGGAGGATTTATGATTTTATTAATAGATAATTTTGACAGTTTTGTATATAACCTTTATCAAATGATGGGGGAAATTAACCCGAATATTAAAGTTTTAAGAAATAATGAAATTACAATAAGCGATATTGAAAAAATGCGCCCCGATAAAATCGTAATTTCCCCGGGACCGAAAAGACCAAAAGACGCGGGAATTTCAATTGATGTTGTTAAACATTTTTATAAAACAACTCCGATTCTTGGAGTTTGCCTCGGACATCAGGTCATAGGGGAAGCTTTTGGCGGGATTATCGGGTATGCAAAAGAAATAATGCATGGTAAAACATCAGAAATTAAAATTTATAACGAATGTAAAATTTTTAAACACCTTCCCCCTGTTATCGAGGTTGGAAGATATCATTCTTTATCTATTGAGTCGAAAACCCTTCCCAAATGTTTAATCTCTATCGGCTGGTCTTATGACAATGAAATTATGGCAATAAAACACAGAAATTATGAAACTTACGGGCTTCAATTCCACCCTGAATCAATATTAACCCAAAACGGAAAAACCATTTTAAAAAATTTCCTTTGCTGATTTGTTTGTTAAGCCCAAAAAAGCATAAGTGCTTATTTTCTTGTAAAATTCATCCCCCTGAAATTTCTTACTGCTAATACCTTCTTTATAGCTATACACTTTTTTTGTTGTTTTTTGTTCTGTTTGAATCAAACAGCGTGCTTGACTTTTATCTCTAATCACTGATTTTCCCTTATAAAAAGTATATGCACTATTCTTCAAGCTAAGCGTTTAATCGCCATATTATAAATATGACTTATTAAATTATCCGCTTCATCTGTTTGCCAAAAGATTTTACCCCCTTGCGCCAAATAACCCCGCATCTTTATTTAAAGCGTTTATTTTTTATTTCTGTTTATATCTCCGTAACATTAGCAACACAATGAAGCTGAAAGGTTATTAACAGGTTTTCTTTTATCTATTGAGCATTGGAAGGACTTTATATCATGCAAAGCACATTTTTAAGCTTAAAGTAAAAAATTTTTATTTTCAAAATATACTTTTTGCATGTAAAGACAAGAAATTTCAAGAGGGCGAAATTTCAAAAGCAGAGGATGTGAACGTTAGTGAACGGAGTGCGCCAATGTGAGAACTGAG
>CAYUWO010000097.1:0-5737 GCA_964448535.1 uncultured Gammaproteobacteria bacterium
ATATCGTTGTTCCTCCGGGGAACGGATACGGCAGATACGGAGAGGGCTTTATAAGAATTGCAATTACAAAACCTGTTGAAGTTTTAAAGAAAGCTTTGTCAAGAATGAAAGAGGCGGGAATTTGTTATTCAATGAAGAAAGCAGCCTTATAAATGCTTATTTTCGGAATTGAAACAAGCTGTGATGAAACGGCGGGAGCAATTATAAAAGACGGAAGGGAAGTAATATCAAATGTTGTTGCTTCTCAAATTAAAACCCACGAGGCTTTCGGCGGGGTTGTTCCCGAAGTTGCCGCAAGGGAGCATTTAGACGCAGTCAATATCGTTATAAATGAAACTTTTGAAATTGCAAAAAAGAAATATAATATTTTGCCCGAAGATATTGACGCCTATTCGGCAACTGCAGGCCCCGGGCTTGTCGGGTGCCTTCTTGTCGGGCTAAACGCTTCAAAGGCGCTTTCCCTTGTTTATAATAAACCCTTTATCGGCATAAACCATCTCCAGGGGCATGTTTGTGCAAACTTTTTAGAATCCGATTTAACCCCGCCTTTTATTTGTCTTTTGGTTTCGGGGGGGCATACACAGATTATAAAAGTTGAAGATTATAATAAACAGGAAATCATAGCTTCAACTATAGACGATGCGGTCGGAGAAGTCTATGACAAAGCCGCAAGGCTTATGGGGCTTAAATATCCGGGGGGCATAAAACTTGATAAGCTCTCATGTGAAGGAAACCCGAAAGCATTCAAGCTTCCCGTTGCGCATGTTAAAGAAAACGAATTCAGCTTTTCAGGGCTTAAAACAGCGGTTTTAAGGCTTGTTCAAAGTTTTAAGGGAATTGAACTCCCTGTTAATGATATATGTGCGTCTTTTCAAGAAAATATCACATCAACCCTTATAAATAAAACCGTTAAGCTGGCGGATAAATACGGAATAAAAACTATTGTTTTATCGGGTGGAGTCGCCGCTAATTCCGAACTTAGAAAAAAGCTTTTTTCTCTGCAAAAATCAGGTTATAAAACCTTTGCCCCTAAAATGGAATTTTGCACGGATAATGCCGCAATGGTTGCTTCATGCGCTTATTTTAATCCGATTGAGACAAATGACCCGCTCACCCTTGAAGCCTTTTCAAGAAGCCGTTAATATAAAACGCATATTTCGTTTTGCTTGCCTAAATTATCTTTATGATAGAATATAAGAGGGGTTTTGAAATGCCGATAACTTTTATATGGGGAGAAGAAGATTTTTTAATTGAGTCTAATATCAACAAAATTAAAAATGACATTCTCGGGGAAAATATTTCGGAATTAAATTATAAAATTCTTGATAATCCCTGTTATGCGGATTTTTTATATATATTAAAAAGCCTTCCTTTAATGTTTGGCGAAGTTGTATACAACATAAAAGCGGATAGATATTTTCTTGAAACGGCAAAAAAAATTAAACTTGACGATAAGCAGACCGATGAACTTATTGAGGCTGTCCGAGCTATTTCGGATAAAGTGTATATTGTGTTGACTTGTCAAATAGCGAGGGGGGAGAAAAAAAAGCCCGATTCGAGAAAAAAACTTTATAGAGCAATGCAAAAATACGGCAAAATTATTGAATGTCCCGCTTTTAAGGCGTATGAAGAGTATAAGATTTTACCCGTTTTAAAAAATATGTTAAAAAAACACAATTTAAAAGCGGAAAATTCATCTTTAGAAGAGCTTATAAGGCGTACAGGGCCTTATTTAAGAGATTTGGATTCTGCGCTTGACAAAATCGGGCTTTATATTTATCCTAACAATTTAATTACTAATAATTCAATTGATAATCTTTATCCTGTTAACAGGAACATCTTTATCCTGACGGATTTAATCCTTGAGAAAAATTATGAAAAACTGTTTCATGAGATTTCAAACATGCTCTTATACTCTCATTATCTTGAAATTATTGCGTTTTTACAATCGGGGTTTTCAAAAATTTTAAATACAAAAATCTATTCAAAAACCCTTTCCCCTTTTGAAATAGCCAAAAAAACGGGGCAAAACGAATATGCGGTTAAGATGACCTTGAATAAAATAAAAAACATTGAGCTTAGAGAAATTTTAAAATTAAAAGTTAATTTAACAAATTCGGAATATGAAATTAAAACAGGAGAAAAAGACCCGATAACGGCGCTTTTAGGGGGCTTTTTAAAATGATAAGCGATATTTTTAAAAAGAAATCGGAATTTATTACAAACTATTTTGAAACCCTTTTTAAATTAAAAAAAAGGTTTCCTCAAAGCATTATTTTTGAAGGTTCAAACACGTTAGAAGGATATTTTTTTACGCTTGAAATCGCAAGGATTCTAAATTGCGAAAGAAAAAAGGAGCCGGCTTGTAATTGTACAAATTGCAGATGGATAAGAGAAAACAACCACCCTTCAATAATAACCGTTACCCCTATTGATTTTAAAGAGGACGATTCTAAAACTGTAATTTCCGTTAAACAAATTGAAAAAATAACCGCTTTAATAAGCGAAAGTTCGGATTATCACAGATTTTTTATATTTTCGGGCGCAAAAAACGAACCTTTGAATGAAATTCAACAAGAAAAGATTTCAGACTTTAAAAAAGCGGGGTATTTTCTTAATAAAGAAGATTGGTATCCTTGCTCTTTAACGACAAAAATTTTAGCCAATGAGGCTTCAAATGCGCTTTTAAAATCAACGGAAGAAGCACCCGATAAAACTACATTTGTTTTTCTGGCTGATTCAAAAGAAAACATAATAAGCACAATTGTTTCAAGGTCGCTCACGTTTAAATTGCCTTTTGACAATAAAAAAACTTTTATTGATACAACGGAATTTTTTAAAAATTATCCTGATTGCCCAATAGAAGAAGCCCTTGAAACCGGATATAAACTTCTTGAAAAACAATCCGGCGAAAACCTTGATATAATAAACATTTTAGACTCTTGTCAGGAATATTTGAAAGAACTGTTAAAAAATAATATAAATTTGTCCTCTATTATTATTAACGATATTAAAAAATTTCAAATTGCAAAAAAACAAATAATATCTCTTGTTTCCCCAAAAAATGCAATAGAAAGTCTTTTTATCTCTCTTTCAAAGGAGGGAAGAAACCTATGAGGCATAAAAAAACGGTTGCAATTTCAATTCCGACGGGAATTGCCGCCCAAATAGGCGGGTATGCGGGCGACGGGGGAAAAATTGCACGAATGTTTTCAAAATATTTTAATGTTTTGACACACCCGAATGTAGTTAACGGCGGGATTTTAAGCGCAGTTAACGAAAATATTTTATATGTCGAAGGGTTTTTGTACGATGAATTTTTTAAAGGAAATATAAGTTTAAAACCCCTTTTGGAGTTTGAACAAAATAAAATCGGGGTAATTTTTGACAAAAGTATCCCCTCTGCGATTTTAAATGTGCATATAAATACGATTTTTGCCTCAAGAGAAGTAACAGGATTTGATATTGTCGATTATCAAATCACAAAAGAGCCGGTCGGAGTTGAATTTTACATAAAAGAAGGCATATCTGCCGGAGTTTTGAACAACGAAAAAACCCTTCTTGATTGCGCAAAAAAATTGATTGACAAAGGGGCAAACGCAATTGCGGTTGTTTGTTATTTCGGAAACGACGCCGACAGCGAAGAATATGAAAATGGTGCGGGGGTTGACCCCATAGGGGGAATAGAAGCCGTTATATCTCATTATCTTGCAAAAGAATTGATGATTCCTATAGCGCATGCTCCGGCATTTAGCACTATTGATATTTCAGATAAAATTTCAAACCCGAAAGTAGCTTCCGAAAATATATCTTCAACTTATCTCCCCTGTGTTTTTGCGGGGTTATCAAAGGCGCCTTGGATAGACATTAAAAAAAAGGAGGGTATTTTAAATAAAGATATAGAAGCTCTTATTGTTCCCTATAAAGCGCTTGGTTCAATTGCGCCCTTAAGCGCATACGAACAGGGGATAAAAGTTATCGGAATTAAAAATGAAACTTGTACCAATTTTGGTTGCAAAGAAGCAGGAATGAATGATATAATTATATATGACAGTTATCAGGAATGCTTGGGGGCGTTAATTCGGTGAAAAAAAATTATAAAAAAGGGATGATTCTTGCCGAAGTACTTTTTACGATTGTTTTATGCGGAATTTTAATTGGCATATCTATTTTTCTTTTTAAATCAAAAGATGTTACAAAAACCCCTTATATATTTTCGGTTCTAAAAAAACTTCCCGAGGTTAACTCCCTTATTGCAGACGAATGTTTTTCAAAAGGAAATTGCGACACGGAAGGAGTTTTGCCTGACGATTTGTTTCAATACTGTATGATGTTATCCGATAGTTTTATATCAAGCGGAGAAATAAACTGCACTCCTTCGGGCTCTCCCAATTCTGTTATTACAATCGGCTCTGAAACCTACGGAATGAATTTTAAATTATCAAACGGCGTTGCCTTTTACGGCTTAAACCCCGAACAATGGGATGATTCTTTGTCGAATAACTTTATAGATGTGTTCATTGATATAGACGGCGCAAAAAAAGGTGAAAATGCCCTTCAAGAGGATATTTTCCCTTTAAGAATATTTAAAAACGGAGAGGTTGTTCCTTCATATACGGACGATTTTAAAGCCTATGAGGATGAAGAATTTTTTGCATATCGCATAATTTTAAACCGTGCAGCTAATCCGGATAACCCGATTTCAAGAAGAAAAGAAATCGTAGATGCTAAAACGAGTTTGAAAAACTTATCCTTAGCCGACTTTGATAAAATTTCCTTTAAAGAAAAAGTTTCTTTTAAAGAAGGAATTTGCGCTTCAAACCCTCAAAGCATTGAAAAATATTTTGCGGATGAAAATTGTAATGAATATCAAAGGCTTGATATCTGCGCGCCCGAAGGAACGAATGACGACCCGAGCGCTTTCTGTGAGCTTGAGCCCGTTAAACCCCGCGGCTCGGGAATTTTTAAAATTTTTGGCATATAAATTTTTCTTGATTTTTTAAACTCAAAATATCGAAAAACTACGCTCCGGCTCCGCCATTTGCTCCTTGCTTGCGGGGGAGCGGGAGTTCAGGCGTAGTACATCGCTCAAGGCTTAACACCTTGAACCTCTTCACACCGGCTCCCATACTCAAAACTCATTCCCGCATTAAACAGGCTTTGCTCTTGTTTGCAGCGCTATAAAAAGCTTTTCGCACACAAGCCCTCTTTTCATAAGTTTTATGTGTGTTTTCGGCTCTCCGCTCCCTGTGGCTCACATTCACGTTAACTCGGTACAAGTTAAACATAAGGGCGAGCCATGGGCTCGCCCTTATGTGCCCGACCCGCAGTCAGAAATTCCAAGAAGGCGAAATATATTAATCTCCAAGACAAACTGCCGATACGTGAGAATGCTCACGGTTGTAGTTAGTAGAGAGAGCCTCAGCGGTAGCCTGGGTAAGGTAGTACGAGTGGGCCTCGTAGTAACCCCTGAGCCCAACATACCTACCCGTATACTCAGCCGAAGAGTAGAGGTAGAAGTACCATTTTTTTGTTTCTGCCACAGACCATCTATTAGAACTATATGTTGTCGGTAACCCCATGGCACCCGCAATTGATTTGTTGTAAGAAATTCCCTCTTTATCTTCCTCTGCCCCAATCGTTGTGCCATATATCTCACTTGCAATATCAGCTAACTGTTGAGCATTTGGGAGTTTTGACACCCCTCCGCAATGGTATACCGCATCTGCCCAATAAT
>CAYUWO010000098.1:0-5592 GCA_964448535.1 uncultured Gammaproteobacteria bacterium
GGATGTATTCCTTCTTCCA
The DNA here is from genome assembly GCA_964448535.1 of uncultured Gammaproteobacteria bacterium. Lineage (GTDB taxonomy): Bacteria > Cyanobacteriota > Vampirovibrionia > Gastranaerophilales > Gastranaerophilaceae > Galligastranaerophilus_A. The sequence continues at coordinate 20 of CAYUWO010000098.1, forward strand.
TTTTCTTATCCTTCTATTATTTTTCTATTTCACATTATACTTACGTAAAAATTTAATTTCAAGAAATATTTATTTCGAAGCCTGCTATTCACGGGAGTTAAACTTTGCAAGGAGTTTCAGAACTTCAATATAGAGCCAGATTATTGTAATCATCAGGCTAAATGCGCCGTACCATTCAAAGTCTTTATTCAGGTTTGCGTCTTTTGCCTGTTCAATCATTGAAAAATCAATTATCAGGTTAAATGCGGCAATTAGGCAGACAATAATGCTGAAACCTATTCCTATAAGCCCGTTTGAGAACAAAAAGGCAAAGGCGTTAGGGTTAAAAAAGCTTGCAATAAATGCCAAAAGATAAATAATTGCAATTGCTGCGGTTGAAATAAAGATTGTCGCCATAAATTTTTGGGTGCATTGAATTATTTTTAAAGAGTATAAAATTAGCATTGCAAGCACTGCGGAAAAAGTCGCCGCAACTGCGCCGCCAATAAGCCCCGGACCGAATTTTACGGCAAAAACCGTACTTATGCCGCCTATAAAAAGCCCTTCAAGCGCCGCATAGGTAATTGATAACGGAGCGGTCCATTTCGGGTTTTTTGTGAATATGTTTATCATAGCGACAATAAAGCCGCCGATTGCGCCGCACATCATAAGAAGGGAAGCTTTATCCGCATAACCTTTTAACATAAGATAACTTGTAAAAACCGAAGCGAAAACAAGAATCGCAAGTAAAAACGCTGTTTTTAAAACAGCCCCTTGCACGCTCATGACTTCAAGCTCGTTTTCCGCCTGAATAAACCTCTGTTGTGCATTTTGACTTAATGCAGGATTTGACATTTCATTTCTCCTTTAATTTTGTTATTGATATTATAGCACACTTCAATAAAAAAATCGTCGGGAATAAAACTCCCGACGATTTTTTTATATTTTTCTTTTTGTTTAAGCGTTGAATGCCGATACAACCGGAGTGTTCAAGATACTTGAAGTGTTCATTTTCGCAATATATACAAAAGTCCATGAAAACATTACGATTGTCATCAATAGTAAACTTGAGAGAAGAATATTTACTAATTTTATTTCACTCATTTTTTCTGCCTCGTCCGTTACGGGGCTTTCCGCCCCAATCCTTATCTCTAATCTTATAATCTTTTATCTTATAACCTTATGCAACTAAATTTAAGCCGCCCTGTGCCAATTGCCCCGCAGATTCTTCAAAGCCGAATCCTTGGATGCTGTTATTTGCAAGCTGACCTGCCGATTCTTCAAATAAGTTGGGTTCAGCTTTTGCAAGAGAGCCACTTGTTTCTTCAACGCCCTTGGAGCTGTTAAAGTTTGCTGAAAAGATATTGTCGCTAAAATTAATACTTTGGCTGCTATCGCTATGCCCATATCCGACACTTGAAACGCTGCTGACTGAAGATGTTGTGTTCCCGCTTACTCCGCTTACTGACATATCGCTCATATTTTACTCCTTTTTTAAAAGTGTTTATTTCGTTCTTACATTTATATAAAAACGATATACTTTTTTGGATTTCAACATGTGTTTCTTTTGTTACAAAACTTTATATATTTTTTTAAAACACTTGTTACGGCGCAATTACAGCCATTTCGCAAACATCACAATCGAATTTTAAAGGGTATATACTCCCTTTTTCATCTTCCAAAAAAAGCTGTTGCTTTTTAGCACCCGTTTTTAAACACATGTTTAAAGCCCTTCTTAAACAGTGTTTTGTGCGCATAATTTCACGCCCTTTATAATTTTTTGTCGATTCGAGCGAGCGTTCAATATCTTTAAGCCCGCATGCCCTGTAAAATTCTTCCGCCTTCTGATTGTGAATATTAAGTCTGTAATCTTTTATAAAATCGTCGTATTTATTATGGCTTATTTTATTAAAAAGCGGTCTTTTACAGTTTTTAATCCTGATTTCTTCAAGCTTAGCGAAAAGTTCCCTTCTTAAGGCGTTTAAAACCGATATCGGCAAAAAGGGAATTTCCGATAAAATAAAAACGACTCTATCAGCGTAAAATATGCTATCTCCCGATTTTTTGAAAGATTTTATAAAATTCTCTTTTGCCTTGTTCTTGTCTTTTGCAATTTCATAATCGGGCAATTTAGCGCATGCTTCAAATTCTCCGTCAGACACTGTTATTTTATCTTTAAAAACTTTAATTTCTGTTTTTATAAGCCGCTTTGTTTTTGAATTTTTCAGAACGCTTTCAAATAGGACATCTTGATTTCTGTATATTTTATCTTTGACTTTAAGTGAAACCTCTCTGTTTAAAAAAATTTTATCCCCCATAACTTTATTTACAAGACACCCCTTTAATTCGCCTTTTTCAAAAAAACACAGCCCGTCTTGAGGAGAAACAATTTTATCGGTTTTAATTTTTATGACATTACTTTTTATATATTCAATTTCTCCGATATACTCACCTGTCGATTTCGGGGTCGAGAAATTAAAAAAGTCATGTTCGTCTTTTAAAAAATAAGAGGTATATCCTCTGTTAAAAGTTTTATTGATATTAGGCTCAAAATCGCTTATGATATCCCCCTTTGAAGTTTTTTCACAACATTTATCAAGAAGTTTTCTATAGTATAGGACAGTGTTTTTAACATAATTTTCGTCTTTTAACCTCCCCTCTATTTTAAACGATTTAACCCCTGCCAAAATAAGTTCTTTTAGGTATTTTTCCGCACTAAAATCTTTAAGGGAGAGAAGATATTTATCCTGTATAATTTTATTTTTAGAAGAATCCAAAAGGCTGTAGCGTTTTCTGCAGCATTGAGCGCATTCGCCCCTGTTGGCAGACCTCCCTCCTATATATGCGCTCATATAGCAATTTCCGGAATACGACACGCAAAGGGCGCCATGGATAAAAGTTTCAAGCTCAATATTTGTGTTATTTGAAATGTTTTTAATTTCTTCTATGGAAAGTTCTCTTGCTAAAATCGCCCTTTTAAACCCGATTTTTTCAAGAAATTTTACCTTTTGAAGGGTTCTTATGCTGCATTGGGTGCTTGCATGGAGCTCTATCGGAGGCAATTCAAGTTCAAGCAAACCCATATCCTGTATAATTAAAGCGTCAACCCCGACGTTATAGAGGCTGTTTATAAGTTTTTGCGCCTCGATAAGCTCTTTGTCCTCTAAAATCGTGTTAAGTGCAACATAAATTTTTACCCCGAATTTATGGGCGGATTTAACGAGCTTTTCAATATCTCTTGTGTCATTACCGGCAGTTTTTCTTGCCCCGAATGATTCTCCGCCTATATAAACGGCGTCTGCACCATACCGTATGGCGGACAATCCGATTTCTAAATTTTGCGCAGGCGCAAGCAGCTCTATTTTTCTCATTCTTTAATTTTACAATAAAAAGGAGTATAATATTTGATATGAGAAAATTATTGTTTCTTTTTATTATTTTGTTTTTAATTTCCCCCGTTTTTGCAAGAGGCGGAGAGCATGGTTATGCGCAAAAAGGCTGGACGCCCGGCTTAACAATAAATGAACCGACCAAAGAAACCGAACTTCAAATTATTCAAAGCAGAAATTCAATTTTGAATGTTCAACAGGGGATTCAATCAAACCAAAGAGCAATGAACAATCGTTTCAAGCAAAATATTCCCCCCCAAAAACCAAACAATCACCATGCGGAATATCCTCATAAAGACAGCCTTCATCCGCACAAACCGCATTTTAACCCAAACGGTCAAAGGCCGTACCCCTTGGCAACCCCCCGCCCGGGGTTCAATCCGAATGCTTACGTTCCCCATGTGTACGGATTTCGGCAATACACCAGCGGCTTAACATTGGAAGATGAAAGAAAAGAGCTTATGAGCAAATATTCTTCAATTCTTTCTGATAAAACTGCCGATAACGGAACGGTATGCTCAAAAATAGCATCTTTTTATAAATATGAAAGCAAAGAGGAGTTGAGCCGTATTTTAAACACGGTTTTGAAATTAAACTGCGACATTTCAAAACTCCGCCCCTAAAAACCTGTTGATAAGTTTTTTGTTTTTTGATATTTTTTAAATATCGTTGTATGAGAGGTGGATTAATGGAAAAAGTTTTGTTTGACCCCGGATATTCATCCTGTTTTCTCGGGATTTCAGACAGCGTTGAATTTATATATGATGCTTTTTGCGACTCTGTGGCTCCTTTTAAGCAGAAAAAATTTCAATTTTCGGCTCTGTTTTCTAAAATTAAAAATATGGCGTTTTTCAATGTATCTTTTTATTTAGGGTGTCTTTTATGGGCATGTTATATTAAAAGTTTTAAAGACGCTGTCATAGAAAACAACCCATGCTTGAATCAAGAATATAACGAAGAAGCATCACTTGAAGAAGTTAATTATTTGATTGAATTTTTAACAACAAAATTGAACCGTGACACTAAATATTACATTAATAAAACTTTTGAAGCAGACCCAAGGCATATAAAAATTCTTGAAACATACAAAGATTTTATAATAACCAACAAAGGGCTTTGTGCGGTTGAAAAAACTTCTGATATAATTTTGCCCGAAAATTTAAAAAAACCTGATAAAAAAGCTCTGAATGCCATGAAAAATAAAATTGACGAAGCAATTAAACTAAAAGATTTGACAAAGCTTTTTGATGTTTACGATTTAATATTTTAGATTATGAAAAAGAAAAAATTTAAAATTAATATTAAAAATATGGGCATTAATATAGACAAAAACGAATACAGCGAAATAGTTCTGTCTAATTCAAACCACCCTGATATTTCAGATAAAAACATAAAGTGCAAACCTTCGAAAATCTCACCGAAAGAACTTTAAATTAACAAAACTTTGCAAACGAAATTAAAGGCTGGCTGCAAACGGCATATTAATTTAAACTTTCGGCATATTTCTTAATTTAATATGAAGCTCTCTAAGCTGTTCTTCGCTTGCATGCCCCGGAGCGTCCGACATCAAGTCTTTCGCTTGGCTGTTTTTCGGGAAAGCTATAACATCTCTTATCGAATCAGAGCGGGTTAAAAGCGCAACAAGCCTGTCTAAGCCGATTGCAAGCCCCCCATGGGGCGGGGTGCCATACTGAAAAGCTTGCACGAGAAACTCAAACTTTTCTTTAATATCTTCATCGCTCAAACCGAGAGCCTTAAAGACCCTTTGCTGAACTTCGCTTGAATGGATTCTGATTGAGCCGCCGCCAAGTTCGCACCCGTTATAGACAATATCGTAAGCGATAGATTTAACGTTTCCTTTGTCATTTTCAAGTTTGTCCAAATCTTCATAAGCAGGCATTGTAAAGGGGTGATGAACCGAAACAAAGCGGTTATCCTCATTGGAGTATTCAAACAGAGGAAAATCAACAACCCAAAGAAGGTCATGTTTTGTTTTATCAATCAAGCCTAACTTTTCGCCGAAATAAAGCCTGAATCTTCCTAATACATCATACACAACCTTTTTATTATCCGCAACAAAAAAGACAATGTCCCCTTTTTTAGCATTGGAGCGTTTTTGAATTTCTTCTATCTGCTCATCGTTTAAAAACTTAAACACAGGAGATTTAACATTGCCATCCTCCATATAAGTAACCCATGCAAGCC
>CAYUWO010000099.1:0-434 GCA_964448535.1 uncultured Gammaproteobacteria bacterium
AACAAGCAAATCTCCCTTTTTAACCTCTTTGTTATCATCAATATTTACTTCAATAACAGGAGAAGATACGCTCGGGGACACGGTTACGATATGTCCGTCCACGTATGCGTCGTCAGTTGATTTATAATGTATTGTATGCACCGAATAGACAATTCCGCATATTATAAATATTATTGCGGTTAAAAGCGGAATCATAACTCTTTTTTTAAAAATTTCCGGTCTGGAATCGCTTATTTCACTGAATTCATTTTCTGCCATATTAATGTCCGATAGCTGTAATATAAAGTTTTTATGATAAAATTTTATAAGATTATATCAAAAGGGGGTATGAAAAAAATCAAATGAAAAAACTATTTATCTCGTTTTTTATATTGTTTCTGGGCATCTGTCCGGTTTTTGCAAAAAAAGCCCCGTATGAGCCTGAAAACACAATT
>CAYUWO010000099.1:444-5522 GCA_964448535.1 uncultured Gammaproteobacteria bacterium
TATGAATATAGAGTGGTGGGAAAATTATAACGATGATATTTTAATTGAACATTTAAAAAAGTTGTATGAAACAAATTATGATTTAAAAAATGCGGAATTAAAGGCAAAAGAGAGCGAAAAACTCGTTAAAATGCAATTTGCAAACGAACTGCCCGCAGCGTCTTTAGACGGGCTTGTCAAAAGAGATTTCAGATCGGCTCTGCAAAAATTTGGGGATATGTCCATTCCAAATTTTGCACAAAACAACTTTCAGTTTCCGCTTACAATGAGCTATGAGTTAGATATATGGGGTAAAAACAGGTTAAAAACCAAAATAACCGAACAGGAAAGCGAAATTGTAAAACAGGCTGTCAGAGCCACATATATTATGTTATCATCTGATTTTTGCACAGATTATTTTAACCTTATTAAAACAGATAAATTGATTTCTCTTCAAGAGGAAATAATAGAGATACAAAAAGAAATTCTTGCTAAAACAAAAGAAAAATTCGAACAGGGTTTATGCTCAACTCAGGAGGTTTTCGGAGAAGAACAAATTTTAACCCGCCTTATTGAAGAAAAAAATGACTTATATGAAGGCAGAGAAGTTTTAATTAATAATTTAAGAGTTTATCTTGGCGAGAGCGAAGGAGAAATCAAAAGAGGGGAGTATGATAAAATTTCTCTTTTGAAAAATATTCCGGGAGAAATTAATTCAAAAGCTATAGAAAACCGTCCGGATTACCTTCAGGCGCAAGCAAACATTAAAAAAGCGGGGCTTGATGTTAAAGTTGCAAAAAGGGAGTTTTTGCCAAGCTTTCTTATTTTTGGGCAAATCGGGTTAAATTCTTACTCTTTAAAAGACCTGTTCAACAGACCTTCCCAGCTTGCGAATGCGGGCGTTACTCCGGTTATGGATTTATTTTCCGGCAAAAGAAAATTGAACTTTCTAAAATTTAAAAAATATAAATACGAAGAAGCGATTAACGACTATCAAAAAACAATTTTAGAAAACATCAAAGAGGTTAATCTGGCAATTTCAACCCATAAAACCGCTTTGAAAAACTACGACAAAGCTCTTGAACGTCTTGAGCTTCAAGAAAAAATCTTCGGGCTTATTCAAGATAAAAACAAAATAGGCTCCGCTTCCGAACTTGAAGTTTTGTACGGCAGGGAGGCTTATCTGTTGAGCCTTAAAGAAGAAACAGCCGGCAGAATAAACTGTTTAATTTCTCCGATAGGCATTTATAAATCCATAGGCGGGAAAAACCTTTATGAATTAAACGAAAATATATAAAGGCTTTAATTATAAAAAGGCTATAAACCTTTTATTAGCTTAATTTTATCTGCCCTTGAAAGCTTTTTAATTCGATATTCTTCTTTCATTGCTTCAGATTTAGTTTCAAACTCTTTTTTATATAAAATTTTAACGGGTTTATTTGCGCTTGTATATTTTGCACCGCCTGTTTTAGCGCCATTTTTATGTGCGCAAAATCTCTCTTCGACATTCTTAGCGCTTCCGGTATAGATTGTATTTCTCTCAGTTAAGAGCATATAAACCCAAAATGTCATCTAAAATTCCGTTTATCTCATCTGCATTATCAATCAAAACAAGCTTGCTTCTTAATTTCGAGGCGTTTTGTACATTTGAAATATAGTAGGGGTAAAATTTTCGCATAAATTTTATCCCGTTTGTTTCCCCCCTGTATTTGATTTCTTCTTCAAAATGCCTTTTAAGCATTTTAATTTTTTCCGCCAAATTAGGTTCTTCAATAATTTTGCCGTTTTCAAAAAAGGCTTCCGTCCTTTTTGGAAAAGAAAAATCCCCCACAAACCATCTTCCTATTGAAACACCGTCTGCGCCCGTCATCTCGGCGCATTTTTTTACATCTTCAATCGTTTTAATATCGCCGTTTGCAAAAACGGGAATATTTACTTCATTTTTTAATTTTTTGATTGCGCTCCAATCGGCAGAGCCCGAATACATCTGTGCTCGGGTTCTTGCGTGGATTGTAATAAAATCAACCCCTTCCCCTTCAAGCATTTTTGCAAACTCTATATAGTTTTTCTCGTTTTCGCTCCACCCGAGGCGGAATTTTACACTTAAGGGCTTATTTACAACTTTTCTGACCGCTTTTATAATTTCTTTTGCAAGGGGAATATTTCTCATAAGTGCGCTTCCGTCCCCGCTTTTTACAATTTTATTAACGGGGCAGCCGCAATTTATATCAATAACATCCCCTTTTTCCTGAAGTATCTTTGCCGCATGGGCCATTAAATCCGGTTTGTGTCCGGCTATTTGAAAGCACAGGGGGTGTTCAATTTCATTAAATTTAATTATGTCGGAATCGGGCATTTGATTTATGGCTTCTGAGGATATCATTTCCGTAACAAGAAGGGTGTTTAACCCTCCGTATTCTCTTATAAGACGCCTGTATACTTTGTCAGATATGCCCGCAAGCGGCGCCTGTATTACCTTTATACTTCCCTTTTCCATTTTATTTTTGATTTAAATATTCTCTTAACTCTTTTGCCCTTGTTTTGGCATAATTGCTTGATTCGTCCTCAACCCCTTCGTTTTGTTTTAAAAGGATATATTTATCGTAATAATCAAGAGCTTCTTTATAATTTTCCTTTTTATCGAGCGCAACCGCTGCCGTATAATATCCTAAAGAAAAATTCGGGTCGGCAGATAATGACTTTTTGTATTCAAAAATAGCACCGTCTAAATTATTTTGCTCCTCGTAAATTACCCCCGTATAATAGTGCGCATAAGCATTATTCGGGTTTTTTAAGACGAGTTTGTTTAAATTATCTAAAGCTTCATCAAACCTCTTTTGCTCATATAGCGATACCGCACTATCCAAAAGTGCCCCTTCTTCCCCTTCGTTTAAGGCTTGGAGAGTGTTTTTGGCGTCCGTATTATTCGGGTTGATTGTAAGAATTTTATTTAAATAAGTTCTTGCCTCGTCTTCTCTTTTTAAATTCATAAGGACATTTGCGCTCAATAAAAGCACGGATTCATCATTGGGGGTTTTTTCCAAAACCTTGTTATAATAAATAAGCGCATTTTGGCTGTCTTTCAATTCATAATAACAATTTCCTATCATAGTTAAAATTTCCGGAGTTTGATATTGGATTTTCAAAAAGTTTTCAAGCGCTCCGCTATAATCTTGATTATTATATAGCGAAGCCGCCATTGAATAAACGGCGTTTGCATTTTGTTTTTCAAGCGAATTTTTAAGCTCTGTTAATTCTTTATTTGAAGGTAAAATGCTCAAGCCGTGGTTTATTACGTTATTTGCCCTTGTGTAATCATCTTGGAGAATAAAAATTTGCGCAAGATTTATAAAAGGCTCAGGATGTGTTTGATTTATTGCTATCGCTCTTTTATAAAATTCGATTGCGGCGGCATACGCCTTATTTTTGTGCATTTCATAAGCATATTTAAACTGCGCATCGTAATTTGAGGGGTTAGCCAAAGCTTCCCCTTCAAGATAAGCTGTTAATTTATCTCCCGACAAAGCGGATAAAAGGGAATTGAGAGCATTTTGGGCGTTTTCATCCTCCGCTTTTAAACTTAAAATTTCTTTATACTGTTTTATTGCCGAATTAACATCTCCCTGTTTTTCAAAAAGCTTTCCTTTATAATACCTTGCGCTTAAATCGGAGGGATTTTTTGAAATAATTTCGTCATAAATCCTTAAGGCGCTGCCGTAGTCGTTCAACGCAGTGTAAACAGAGGCTAAATTTATTAAAATAACGGGGTCATTAGGGTTTATTTGTCTTGCTTTTATATATTGCGCTTTTGCAAGCTCCAATTCGTTTTGTTTTTGCAAAATCGCCCCTAAATTAATTAAAGCCTGCGAGTCGTTGGGGTTTCTTACGCTTCTTGCCATCCAAAGGTTCCGGAGAGCGTCCAAAAGCTCTTTATTGTTGTTTGAATATTTAAGCGCCTTTGAAAATTCATCCATTGAAGCATCTTGATTGTCAAATTCATCCAACATAAGGGCATATTTAAAGTGATACATTCCGTTTTCTCTGTCAAGAGAAATTGCGTTTCGTATGCACTCAACCGCCATTTTATCATTGTTTAAACTTTTATAAATATCGGAAGCCGTCGAATAGGCTTCTTTTGCATAATTCGAATTAAAAAGAGAGTTGTATTCATAAACTGACGCTGCCAGTTCTCCTTGCGCACGTAAAGCTTTTGCTGCGGATAATTTAGCCTCGTCTGTTCTTGTCGGGGCATAAACATTTTTCAGGGTGTTTAATTTTGTCTGTGCGCTCTGCGCTGCGGATATGTTAACCTCTCCGTCCCAATATTTAAAATAAGTAAGGGCGGATCTTAAGTCGTTAATTCCGTTTTTATAATTTTTTTCTTTATCCGTATAATATTGCGCCCTTGAAGCATAAGCCAACCCGAGGGAGTTAATTACGGTTTTATCATAGGGGCGCTGTCTTATAACTTTTTTAAACTCTATAATCGCAGATGAATATTTTTTATCTTTTAAATAATTCACCCCGTTATTGTAATAAATATTAACCCTCTCGGATGTATCGCATAATGCGGGAAGGTTAAGCAAAAATATCGCCAAAATAAGAATAAGCGTTTTTTTCATTTAGGAAAAACCTTTTTTTAAAAATAACTTTTAAATTATACAATGAAAAGAAAGTTTTTTTAAATTGTATTGTTGGCATAGTATAATCATCCTAAAATCTAAAAAAAGGAATCCGGATAAAACTTTTTTGGATAAGCCATGGCAAAAGGCCATGGCGCTTTATGTCATAAATAGGTCTATTTGATGTAATCAATCAAACGCCCTCTTATATTTTCATTTGAATAAATTTTTCTGATTGCTCTTTTTTCCGTTTGGCGGATACATTCTTTTGTAACACCGTATAAATTGCCTATTTCTTCAAGAGTTTTCTTTTCTTTTTCTTCAAGCCCGAATCTTAGCGCAATAACTTCCTGTTCCCTTTCTTTTAAAATGTTCAATGCTTTTTTAATGTCGTCTTTAAGTTCTTTTGATTCTATTGTATCTTCGACATTTTGTTTGACATCTTCTATGATTTCGCTGAGGCTTATCTGTTTATCC
>CAYUWO010000100.1:0-653 GCA_964448535.1 uncultured Gammaproteobacteria bacterium
TATGAACCCCTTTTCCGGTCAAGGCGTTCAGATATGCCGGAAGGGTTGCAACCAGAGTTTTCCCTTCCCCTGTCCTCATTTCCGCAATATGCCCCTCATGAAGGAAAATACCCCCGATTAATTGAACGTCAAAATGGCGCATGTTAAGTACTCTTTTTCCTGCCTCTCTTACGGTTGCGAAAGCTTCGGGGAGAATTTTATCAAGGGCGGCTTTTTCAAGGGCTAAATCGGTTTTATAGTCTTTTGATTTTTCGCGTTTTGATAATATTTCCTTAAATTCTTTTGTTTTTGCCTTTAATTCTTCATCAGATAAAGCGGCAAATTCGGGCTCTAAATTGTTGATATGGTCGACAATCGGCATGACCTTTTTAATTTTTCTGTCGTTAGGGTCTTTAAAAATTTTAAGCAAAATATCTACAACGCCCATAAGCAAAATCCTCATCGTAATAATCAATATAAAAAATAATAGCACAAAAACAAATTATGACACTGCCGCTTATGGGGTTATTTTGACAAACCGTTTTGATTGGTTAGAATAAATAATAATTGTAAGAGTATACGGGAGGAAAAAGTGGAATACATTCATACCCTTGTGCAGCAAAATCCTGTTGCAATCAGCGCAATTATTTTAATTGTTGCTTACATATTTATCG
>CAYUWO010000100.1:663-5418 GCA_964448535.1 uncultured Gammaproteobacteria bacterium
CGTCCGGCACGACGGAGGCGCTTGTCGTGAAATACTCGGATACAATTGCTCTTTTAGGCGCTTCAATTACTTTATTTTTAGGGCTTTTATCCGCAGATAAAAGCGCAGGGGATACGGCGCATTACTTCATCAATTATATAGATTTTAACGTCATCTTCCTTCTTATTTCCATGATGATAATTGTTCACATATCGGCTCGTTCGGGCATTTTTAAGTGGCTTGCAAACGAAATTTTAAAACTAACAAAAGGAAAGCCAAAGGCGGTTTTGTTCGCTCTTGCTGTTTTTACCGCAGTTGCAAGCGCATTTTTGGATAACGTTACAACGGTTATTCTTGTTATGCCGATTACTTTTGCCGCATGTAAAAAACTTGACATAAATCCCGTTATTTTTTTAATAACTGAAATTTTATGTTCCAATATCGGCGGCACGGCCACACTGATTGGTGACCCTCCGAACATTATTATAGGGTCTGCGGCAGGTTTTTCATTTATGGATTTTGTTAACGAGCTGACTTCCATTGTTGCCTTGATTATGCTTGTTGCAATCTGTACAATGGTTTTTCTTTTTAGAAAACAGCTTAAGAGTACTCCTGAGAAAATGGATGAAGTTGCAAAAATTGACAACTCCCGCTCAATCAAAAGCGTTCCGCTTGCTATAAGGTCGGTTACGGTTCTTGTTCTTGTTATTCTCGGTTTTGTTACCCACGATATAACGCATATTCCAACTTACCTTGCCGCAATGATTGGCGCAAGCTTCCTCCTTGCTTTTGAAAAACCGCACAAAGTTCTTGTTAATGTTGAATGGAATACAATTTTCTTTTTTATCGGCTTGTTTATAATAATAGGCGGGCTTGAAGCCGCAGGCGGGATTGACCTTATGGCAAAATGGCTTTTGAATGTTGCAAAAGGTTCTCAAGAAACTATGGCTTTAATTATATTATGGGCATCCGGTATATTATCGGGCATAATTGATAACATTCCTTATACCGCAACAATGGCGCCTATGCTTGCAACAATTCAAGAAATTGAAGGTGCTTCCTATGCACATCCTCTGTGGTGGTGCCTTTCTTTAGGTGCTTGCCTTGGCGGAAATATGACCATAATAGGTGCTGCGGCAAATGTTATCGTCTGCGAAACTGCTAACAAGCACGGTTACAAAATATCATTTATCGAATACTTGAAATACGGGGGTTCGATTACTTTTATCTCTCTTCTTTTGAGCACGGCTTATATTTATCTGAGATTTTTAAGATAGATTATGATAATTGACGATAACCAAAAACACAAAAAAAACGGCTACGGGGATAAACCCCTTGAATTTGCCGCAAATGAAATTGAGTTTGACAAATCTTATGATAAAAATATAAGACCCAAAACTTTTGATGAGTATATCGGTCAAAACGCAATTAAAGAAACCCTTAAAATTACTATACTTGCGGGCAAAAAAAGAAATGTGCAGCTTGATCATATTCTTTTATACGGTCCTCCGGGGCTTGGCAAAACAACTCTTGCAAATATTATTGCAAACGAATGCGGTGTGGGGATTAAAATTACTTCGGCGCCTGCGTTTGAACGCCCCAGAGATATAATAGGGATTTTAATGTCGCTTAAAGAAGGCGAGATTCTTTTTATAGATGAAATTCACAGGCTCAATAAAGTTGCCGAAGAAATTTTATACCCCGCTATGGAAGATTTTACTCTTGATTTGACAACCGGAAAAACTCAAACGGTTAAAACCATGCGTGTTCCTCTTCAAAAATTTACTCTAATCGGCGCAACTACAAAAGCGGGTGCGCTATCCGGCCCTTTGAGGGACAGATTCGGTGTTATACACAGGCTTGAATTTTACACAATCGAAGAGTTAACATCTGTTATTAAAAGAAGCGCTTCAATATTAAATATCGAAATTGACGAGGAAGGAGCAAGAGAAATCGCAAAACGCTCTCGCTGCACCCCGAGAATAGCAAACCGCCTTATTAAGCGTTCTGCTGATTGGGCACTTGTCAAGGGGGACGGTTTTGTTAATAAAAAAACGGCGCAGGACGCCCTTAATTCATTAAATATTGATTCATGCGGACTTGACACAACCGACAGGGAACTTTTAAATTTGATTATTAAAAACTACGGGGGGGGTCCGGTCGGTATAGAAACTCTCGCAGTTGCGCTTGGAGAAGATATAAGAACAATTGAGGATGTCATAGAACCTTATCTTTTGCAATCCGGCTTTTTAAAGCGGACACAAAGGGGGAGAATGGTAACAGCGCTCGCATACAAACACCTTGGCTTAAAGAATTTTAATAACGGACAAATAGAACTTTTTTGAATTTAATTATTTATATTTAAAATATCAAAAAACGGTTCAAGTTTTCTTTCACAGCCTGAGGCATACGGAGCCAAATCGGTTTTAGAAAGCTGCATGTATTGGAATATTTTTTGAGAATCCTTTGATATTCTTGAATTTTTGTGCGACAAAATATCCGCAAGATAGATAATGGAAGCCGCTTGAGGGAGCATGGCAGACAGGGGAAAATGATGAAATTTAATAGCGTCCGCCACTACAATCGGGAGATTCCAAATTTTACAGATATATTCCGATAAGTCAGAATGGCAATATCCGAATTTGTTTGTTTCATCCTCAAGAGAATACTCGCTGATGATGTCATCGTCAGAATAAGGGGCAACAGTGTATGAATCTTTAAACTTATTTTTTAAGGGAATCTTCCCTATGTCATGTAAAAAACCGAGTAAAAAAGCGTCATGCGGGTTGATAAGTTTAAACTCGGAAGCCAAGTCTTTTGCAAAATAGGCGGTTTTAAGCGAAAATTTAAAAAGATTTACACAGTCGGCTTCTTGAAACATGGGAAACAGAGAAAAAGCCATCACAATGTTTTTAAATTTGTGCAGCCCCATTAAAGCAACCCCTTTGTTTATGGACAAATACCCCGAATTGCCTTGATTTAGCACAAGGTTAATGTATGAAAATATTCTTGATGACAAAAGGGGGTCGGATAAAAGAAGGTTGGCATACGATTTCTTTGAAATGCTAAGCTCTCTTGTAAGCTCGATGAAACTTGCCGTAACAACAGGAAGCGAAGGAATAAAACCTAAAAAGTCTTTTTCAATATCCGCAATGTTTTGCATAATAACTATACCTTCAGATGTTTTTTAATGCACATAAGGCTTCCGCCCGCCGAAAAAATCACCCCGACCGCAAGAACAGAAATTATTACTATTGGCTGAGCAAAATAAAAAGAAGGTATCATAAAAAACTCATGGACTTTATAGAGATAATTTTGAACAACATTTATGGGAAATATCGCAATGATTGCCCCCGAAAGCCCGTATATTGCCCCTTGCAGAACAAGGGGAAATTTAATATACCAGTTGCTGACCCCCATTAAGCGCATAATTTCAATTTCTTCTTTTCTGGATTGGATAACAAGCTGGATAGTGTTATTTATAATCGTAATTGTTAATAAGCATGCAAAAATGACAACAAGAATTGTTACCGTATGGCTCACTTTATTTAAAGTTTGAAATTTTTTAACCCAGTCTTTGGCATACCCCGTATCTGACACGCCCCTAACCGATTTAACCGCAATAAGAACTTTATCCATATTATCAACCATATCGGCTTTAATATGAAGGGTATCCGGAAGCGGATTTTGGATGTCGGGGACGTCTATATCATTTTTTAAATCATTCCATGCCGATTGTTTTGAGATAAACTTAACCTGTTTAACATGGTCAATTTTTTTGATATTTGAAATAACTTCTTTACTGTTGGCGCCGGGGGAAAGGTAAGCGGAAATTTGCAGAGTTCCCCCGAGTTCGTTAACTATACTTTGCATGGATAATGACGATCTGAAAAGGGCGCCGAATATCGTCAATATAGCCGCCATAGTTGTAACAATCGCTATATTAATAAGTCCGGTCTGTATTACTCCTTTTGCCGTTTCAATCAGCATTCTGTATAGAATTCTGATTTCGGTCAGCCAATCTTTTGGAATATGAGATTTTACTTTTTGTTTTAATTTATTTCGTGTTTGTCCGTTAGCCATAAGTACCCGCCTGAACATCCTTTACAATTTGTCCGTCGCATAAAGTTACAACGCGTTTTCTAAAATAATTAACAATCGCATGGTCATGAGTTGAAACAAGAATTGTGATTCCCCTTTGGTTTACTTGATCCAATATCTCCATAACCTCCATAGAGTTTTTAGGGTCTAAATTACCGGTTGGTTCATCAGCAATAAGAAGCGGAGGACCGTTTACAATAGCACGGGCAATGGAAACCCTTTGCTGTTCGCCTCCAGATAACTCGGTCGGTCTGGATTTTGCTTTATCTTCAAGCCCGACTACCTTTAGCGCACCATACACCCTAGCTTCAATTTCTCTTGAGCTTATCCCCAATGTTCTTATAACGTAGGCGATATTATCGTATACAGTGTGATTTTGCAGTAATTTAAAATCTTGAAACACAATTCCCATGCACCTTCTTAAATTGGGAATTTTATTGGGGTGTAAATTTGCGATGTTAATCCCGCCGATTAAAACCTGTCCTCTTGTGGGCTTTTCTTCCATATAAAGCATTTTCATAAGAGTGGATTTCCCAGCACCCGAAGGACCCGTCAGAAACACGAACTCTCCCGGTTTAATGTGTAAATTTACGTTATAAAGAGCGGGTTTTGTTTTATACTGTTTAATTATGTCTTTTAAAACTATCATTTATACCTAACTTTTATTCCTCGCAC
>CAYUWO010000101.1:0-4437 GCA_964448535.1 uncultured Gammaproteobacteria bacterium
ATTTTTGAAATTTCTTCTCTTGAATATCTTTCTATCATAAAAAATATTATACAAAAAAAACGTAAAAATTAAGCCTTTTTATAAGAAAAACGGGGTTTAAAATAAAAAAAGTTTTTGATTTTTTTAAAAAAACATTAAAATAAGTGTTATGAAAAAAATTTTATTTCTGATTCTTTTTTTGCTTTTTAATCCCGCTTTTGCCGAGCCCTTAAGAGGAAGCGCAAGCTACACTGAGCCTATGAAAGGGTTTTTTGGCACATGGCATGTTACAAGCAAAATTGAATCTTCAAATAACTATCCTAAATTCAACAAATTGAGCGTAGACATTTGGAACTTATCGGGGCAAAATAACGTCTTAATTTTAGAAAACGTTCTGACCAAAGCTAAATCTTCCATAACAGTTGATAATGAGGATAATTTAGACGGAAAGAAACTCAAATTTACAAGAGTTAAGGAATTTTTTGAAGGCAAATACAAGTATAAACACACGGAAACTCCGGAGTTTGTTTTGGAAGGGAAAATATTTAAAGGTTTTGACACATTTAAAGTTGAAAAATATGATTTAAACGGTAAGTTAATTTCGCTTGATGTAGTAAAATATAAAGTAATCGGTCAAAAGATAGCAGGAGATTGAGGGTTAAATGGAAGAAAAAATTTTTGATTGTTTAATTTTAGGAGGCGGTCCGGCGGGGCTTGCCGCAGGCTTATACGCCAAAAGAGGCAATATTGATGTTGCAATTATTGATACATCATCTTTAGGGGGGCAGCCCGTCAATTATCTTGAGATAGAAAATTATTTAGGTTTTCCCGTTATAGAGGGGTGGGAACTTGCGGAAAAATTTGAAGAACATATAGATAAATTTAACGTAGAAAAGTTTATAAATGAAGAAATACAATCTGTTGATCTTGTAAGCGACATAAAAACCGTCGTTACACTAAAAGGCGTATATCGGGCAAAATCTGTTATTCTGGCTTCGGGAGCAAAGGCAGCGAAGCTTGGAATAAAAGGAGAAAAGGAATACACAGGGCGTGGCGTAAGCTATTGCGCCGTTTGCGACGGAGCTTTTTACAAAAACAAAACCGTTCTTGTTGTCGGAGGTGGAAATGCTGCGCTTGAGGAGGGAATGTACCTCACAAAATTTGCGAACACGGTTTATATAATGCACAGGCGCAACGAATTTAGAGCAGATAGAGTTGTCCAACAAAGAGCCTTTAACAACCCGAAAATTAAATTTATTCTTGACTCGGTTCCGCTTGAGATAATAGGAGAAGAAGGAAGAGTTTCAAAAGTTTTATATAAAAATACAAAAACAAATGAAATAAACGAAATCGGAACCGAGGGCGTTTTTCCTTATATAGGCTTCAGCCCGAACACCGAATTTTTTAACGGGCAGGTTGTTCAGGATGAAAGAGGATTTATCATGGTTGATGAAAACATGAGAACAAGCCAAATCGGCGTTTTTGCGGCGGGCGACATCAGGAAAACCCCCTTGAGGCAGGTTATAACTGCCGTTGCTGACGGTGCGGTTGCGGGAGTTTCCGCAGTTAAATATTTAGAAGAATTAAAATTAATCGAAAAAGAGGCGGCAAAGGTTCAATAAAAAGCCGGTTGCATACTTTTATTTTTTTAAGAAAGGTAAATTTATCTTCCCGCTTTTTAAATATTTAACTTGTTCTTCGGTAAATTCCGAAGAGTATATTTTTGGAACATATATTGTTTTCTTATTTGAATTGTATTGGGATAAAAATTCATCCCTTATTGAAACCCTTTCTTTTTTAATGTCGTAATATGCTCCGTTTGAAAATGTTTTGTGATATCCTAAAAATAGAATCAGTATGAAGGTTATAGCCAAGAATTGTTTTTTATAAGCAATAATAAGCCCTGACAAAACGGGGATTATAAAACTTCCCGTTATAAAATGCCTTGAGGATAATCCCTTAAATGAGCCCCTTCCCGCACTGATAACAAGCCCCATAAATAAAAATAAAAGAACAAGAGGAAGGTATTCCCTGTTTTTATTTCTTTCTTTGTACGCTAAATAAAAAACGGATGCCGCAAGAATTAAATAAGAAAATATCCATATATAAATGCGCAAATCAATATCGAAGTTTACAATTGTCTTATAAAACATTCTGGCGGCAAAATACCAAAATTCAACTTGGTTCGGATAAAGGATTTTCGTTTGGATATCCAAATTTTTGTAATCCCAAATAAAGGCGGCAAGTCCCGATAAAATCAAAACGGAAGCCAAAATTGCATTTTTATTAAATTTTCCCTCTTTTAAAATGAACGCAAAAAGCAGAGGAACCCCCGCAAAAAAGGTCATTGAAAACATCGAAAACACGGTAAAAATTGAAAACAGAACAGTGTTTTTCAAAGAACTTTCTTTTGAAAACCCGAAATTTATTGCGATAAACGCAAAAAGCAGCATAAAATAAAATTGAGATTGAAAAGCTGTTACAAAATTAAACCAGTGTATGTTTGAAAAAAGAGGTATAAAAAAAAGAGGAGTAACGCTGTTTTTGTTCGGGATAATTTTATACAGCCAAAAGAGCATAAAAACATATAAAAACCAGTTAAAAATTATTTGATGTCTTGTGTTGAACCCTTCTATATTATATTGAAGCCAAGTTATAAGCTTTGTCCATATAATTCTATGTTCGTTATGAAAATCGAAAATCCACCCCAAGTTAAAGTTGCGGCTTAAACAATCAGGAGATATGACCATCCTCCACTCGTCAAAGAAAACCACATCAACGGCGGTTTTACAGATAATATAAAAATTTAAGCAGGCAACAATTATAAGAGCAAAGAAAGAACAGTATAAAATGATTTTGCTTTCGCAAAATTTTGCCAAGTTAATCTTCTTTTTAAAAATATTCAGGTGCAAAAGCGCAAAAAGCTCTGTCATATAAGCAAAAATGCTTGTGTCTAAAATGTCTTTAAGCATATTAAGGCTTATAATGTGTTCGGGTTCATTAATAATATAAATTATTCCGAACAAAATAAGATTTATGAAAAATATATAAATTATATTCAGCATTTTACGTTTTCTCTCTGCATTCCGCCCTTTTTAGCCACACTGTTTCAAAAGAATTTTTGTATATAAGGGGCGAGATGTGTTTTATTTTCATTGATACAATTTTTGCGCCTTTTGTTTTATCCGATAAATAAGATTCAAAATCCCTCATAGCGCTCCCTATATAAATTCCGCTCCCGCCGGCAGTTTTTATTAATCTGTATGTATCGGACAAGGTGCGGGAGGGGGTTTTATATCTTATTTTTAAATACGGAGAGGGAACTTTATATACCAAATTTAAAAATTTGCCAAAAAAGGTTAATTCAAGATTGATTCTAACTTTATATGCCTCAAACGGAACTTTAAATTCTTCCCCCGTGAGGTGCCTTTCCGTTTTTAAAATTGCAAAGCTTGCAGGCTTTGGGTTTTTTCTTTTTTCTAAAAGAATTTTATTTTTGGTTTTTTCTTTAACAAAATAATTCTCTTTGATTGAATCAAGGGTTAGAGGGGAAGAAAAAATAAGGTTTTTATTGTCTATCCCTTCGATATAATCGACAACAAGATACTTAACGCCGTTTTTATAATTTTTGGCGCTCAATAAATCTAATTTTTCCGTATAAATTGAATAAAATTGCAAGAGAGGGTTAAAGTGTCCCGTCAATCCGTTGCATTCAATCGACGCCGCAAAATAGGGTATAAATTCCGTCTTTTGGGTTTTTATCTCTTTCAGCCATTTATCAGGCAATTTGTAATAAGCGTCAAAAACAGGTTCTTTCGGTTTTGGAAAAGTAAAGTTATAATCGGGTTTCAGACGAACTCCATAAAAAATCAGCCCAAAAAAAACAAGCCAAAAAACCACAATATGCTTTATGTTTGCTTTGTGAAAAATAATAAAAACAAACGGGGAAAGGGATAAAATAAATTTTGGAAAACCAAATAAATGGCTGCCGTCCGCCCTTACGAAGCTTGATTTAAATATAAAAAACAATGAAGGCGCTAAAAGAAACGCCGTTTTTATAATATCTTTTTTTTCAATCTCAAGTTTTTTATAAAAACAAGCCCCTAAAATTACGGCAAGAATAAAAACCGAGGGGAAAACAAACGCCCCGTGGTTTTCCCGAAAGGGAAGAGCCATTGCTTCCGTATAACCGGCTGCAATTTCTCCCGATATAATTAACCAATTTATAAAGCCTTTAAATCCCGTAAAAAAATATTTATATATGGGGTAAAAACCCGCTAAAAACCCCATAAACGAACAGAGCAGGGCTTTTTTGCCAAATTTTAAAAATATGAGCAAAACAACAAGAGTTGAAATATAGATTGCTCCCAAATTAAATTTAATAAATAAAAACAAAGCGGAAAATATCCCAAAAAGCGTCAAGAGAATATATCTTACAGTATTATTTTTATTAAATAA
>CAYUWO010000101.1:4447-5382 GCA_964448535.1 uncultured Gammaproteobacteria bacterium
GCAATAAAAAAGAAAGGTAAAAACCCGTATTCAAACATTCCTGAAAAATAAAAAAGAGCCGTTATTAAGGCAAAAATGATAAAGTTTTTGCTGTCTTTAAAAGAAAATACCGTAAACAGTAAGCTCAATCCGAAAAAGAGGTTAAAAACATAAGCCGAAAGCAAGGTTTCATTTCTGCATACGGGAAAGTGTAAAAACCCTAAAGGACCGTACGTAAAAAACACATCGTCCCCGAAATGATACTCGCCGTTTAAAAATATATTGTTGATTGCCCAAACCCAAGAAGAGTCTAAATCCGAAAAATTGCTTACACAGGAAAAACAGGCGCTTTTAATTAAAATAAGGGCTGCTGTTATAAAATATAAAATATATTTTATATAAGGTTTCATTTTATCTCCCGAACAAAGCATAAAAATACCATTTTAAATAGGAAGGAAGCCAATCAATAATTTTAAAATGAGATTTCCCCGCTTCTCTATCTTTCCAGTTTGTCGGCACTTCGGTTATTTTATAGCCTCTTTTATGAGCTTTAACAACAAGTTCTAACCCGACTTCAAACCCGCCCTTGCTTTCAATTTGAACATTATCCAAAAATGTTTTTTTGTACATTTTAAAAGAATTTGTCGAATCAAATGTGGGAATTTTTGCAAGATATCTTAAAGATACACCGGCGCACCTTGACATTAAGCCCTTTATAAAGGGACCTCCCGTTTGTTTTCCTCCCTTCATATATCTTGAAGCGCAAACTATATCCGCATTATACTTTAGGGCGGATTCTGCCATATCGTTTATAACACTGGGAGGGTCTGATAAATCAGCCATTGTGATTACGACATATTCTGTGTCTGCCATCTCCAAACCCGTCTTAATTGCGTTTAAAACCCCTGTCCCGTATTTGTTTCTTATTAAGTTAACTTTTAGATTGTGTGCGGCTT
>CAYUWO010000102.1:0-5282 GCA_964448535.1 uncultured Gammaproteobacteria bacterium
AGACATCCGGTACGAAATTTGTTAGAATAAAGTTAAGTATTTTTGGAGGAAAATAAAAATGTTAAATATGATAATTAACTTCATAAAAGCCTTTGTGCAACGTCCAAAGGAAGCGTTGGTAAGGGTTTTTGAAGAAAAATAAACTTGTTTTAAAAGCCCCTTTTAATAAAGCGGGCTTTTTATTTACAAAAATTCATCAAAATAAAGGTTTTGGGCAATTAATAAAGTTTTGAAGCCTTTAAATAAAAAAAGGAATTAATATGAATAAAATTATAACCAAAAAAGAAAATGCCGGAGTTCAAAGACTTTTGAACCTCATTTGGGGTTTGTAATTTAAGGAGAACTAATGGCAGGAGTATCAGGGATATCAACAGTATCAAAAATTTTCACAAAACTTGGAGATAATACGGGTTCCGTTGTTCCGATGTACGTTAAAGATTTTTCATCTACGGCGCTTACATCTGTAACTTATTTTAAAGACGGCGGAGGAAAAACAGACGGGGCGGAAAAAGCCCTTGAAGGTTTCGGCACTGGCGTTTTATGGCTCGGGGGCATTCCTTTTATTAAAAAGACACTTTTTGACAATCTGATTTATAAAAAAGCAAAGATTAACCCCGATGTTGACGCAAAGAGGCTTTTTGCAAATTCGGGGACAGACACGGTCGAATATGCCAAAAACAAGGCGGAGTCCCTTGGAGAAGCCTTTGCCGAACAAAAAGAAATTCTTGAGGACACAATAAAAAATAAAAAACTCGCAAAAAAATTGTCTTTAGGCAAATTTGCTTTCTCAACCGCCCTAACAGGGCTTGCGCTTGTCGGGCTTATTAATTTAAAACAAAAAAAGACCGAAAAAAAACTTGAAAAAGAAATTAGGAACAAAATCCAAAAAGAAAATTATTCAAAAGATATTATAGAAAATACGGATGTTTATAATATTTTTAAAGGCAATTTTGAAAAAAAACAAAATGAAAAAGGTCCTACGTTTAAGGGCTTGGGCAGCATAGGCACATTCTTTATGACAAATCCCGTTGCGAACACTTCCATAGTAGACGGAATTATAACGGGAGTTAGGCTAAAACAAGGCAGAAAGGGTGAAAAAGCCGAAATCGGGCTTAATGAATTGGGGCAGATTTTATTTATATACGGTTTTGCTCCCTTGCTTCAAAAAGGGCTTGAAGGTGTTTCAAAGATGTTTAATAAACCGATTGCGCTTGATTATTCCGTGCTTGATTCTAAAACCGTTAAACGGGCAATCACCTCGGAAAAAACAAAACAAGGCTCGTCCGCCCTTTTAAAACAGGCAAAGGAGCTTGTTAAAATCTCTGAAAACTCCGGAGAAGATGTTTCGAATAAAATCATTGATTTTGTGTTTGATTCCAAAAACAAAGACCTTGCCGAAATTTTCAAAAAAACAGGCGATGTCGGCGTATTTAAAACAAAAGAAAACAAAGAACAGCTAAGCCCTTTATCGGGTATAAGCACGGACAAATTGAAAAAAACCGCCAAAAAAACAATTGACCTGATTGAAACCGGCGCAAAAAATAATAACCCCGAAAGCTTTTTGAAAAAATTAAAATTTATAAAAGGCACCGCCATAATCGGCAACATAGCGGTAAGTGTTCTTGCAATGGGATATTTGCTGCCTAAATTGAGCATTGCCCTCAGGAAAAAAATTAACGGGGGCGAGGACAAAACAAATCCGGCAATTTTAGAACTTGAAAAACAGATAAGAGATAAAATCGCCCTTGAAGAAAATCAAAAAAATGAGCCTTAACCTCTTTTTTTTGTAAGTATTGTCATAAGACAAAAGCCAAGCCTAAAGCGCAGACTCAACCAGCTCGAGATAATCTTTTCTGAAATTAAAGTATTTTGAATTTTCATAAATTGTCGAGCTTACTTTTGCGGCTTCGATTTCATTTTTTATTGCTTCTTTGCAAGACCTGACAAGTAGTTCCGTTACTTTGTCTTTTTTGTCCTTGTCTAAATTGTTAAAATATTTGTTCTTTTCCGTTAACTTTTCTGCAGCAGATGAGAACAACGAAGAAGCTTTATAGTTTTTCCTGAAACTTTCCGTGTCATTCTCGCCCGCAGCGTTTGCGATATGGTCTTTTGTTATTACCTTGCGATTGTTTGCAAGTTTTTTAAAAACTGCCTTACAATCTTCTTCGGTTATTTTCTCTTTAAGATTGTTCACGGTTTCCTCGACTCTTTCATAGGGGAAATCGTAATATTCCGTGTTAACCGCCTCATGGATTTTCTTTAGCAAGCCGGTATATTTTGATTCTTCTTTAATTGATAAAAAGCTTTCAAAACCTAAATCTTTACGTACATTTTCTATATTTTTGTTTAAAGTGCAGCCGTCTTTTGTCTGTAAATATTCTAAATACGCAAGCCCGAAAAGCTCTGACAAAGCTTTGCTGTTTTTAGTTCCGCCTAATTCGCATTTTGAAATTTTTATTGCGGGTTTAGAAATTTCATTTTTCCTGTTATAACCCTTTTTGCTAAAAACAAAAGTATGCGGGCGGGCGTTGCCATTTTCGGTATTTGAATCAAGTTCTACGGGAATTTCGGAAATTTTATCCAATTTATTAATAATTCTATTCGGTTTTGAATTAGAATTTAAAATCTCAAACGCTTTATTAGCTTTTTCACAAACGGAATCCACTCTTTTTTCGGATTCCTTACGAGAATTTATTTTATTGCGCAAATCATCTGAAATGCAATCTTGATAAGAATCCCCGCAAAACGCAGGTGTGCGTTTTACTTGTGCGGATACAACGTTATTTATAAAATTTGAGCCGGATATTTTCATATTTTCTTCCCCTTATGTCAAAATTAAAACAAACACAAAAGAAAAATTGCCAAAATTTAACATAATGTAAACCGCATTCTGTAAAATATCCAAAAATAACTTTTAAGCCGATTGTGTTTTAAAGCTGCCGAAACGTTTTGTTTTAGCCGTAAGACCGTAACTTTTACTAACAAGCTCCATTATTTTTTCATCGCTTACGCTGTCATCCAAAATAACTGTTATCCAATATTTTTTATTCATGTGATATCCCGAGTAAAAATGCTCCTGTTTGATTATTTCTTTAACCTCGTCGGGGTTTAATTTTAAAAGGGCAATTTCAACAAGCCCCTTTTTGTCGGGTTGAATTTTACATCTGTCAACATCCAATATTACAAAATACCATTTTTTAGATTCCGGATTTCTAAATATCCCCGACCCCGCTGCTGTTTTCCATAAAAATTCGGGATAGTCGCCGTATTTTTCTATTATTAAATTAGTAATTCTGTTTGATTGGGGGAAAATATAATATTTTTTTATAAAACAATTATCTCTAATTTTTAAAAGCAATTCTTCATAAGCGGCTCTGACTTCGCCCGAAAACGCCCCCTGAGCGTCTTTAACTCTTAACGGCAAAAATTCGTCATCGTTTTCTATATCGTATACGGTTCCCGATATGCCGCCATTCAAATTTATAACCAAAACAGCTTTAAACAAATCTTTATAGAATACTCTATCTAAAATAAACCCTTCGGCAGTCTTTATGAACCCATGCTTTTTTAATTTTTCATAATCGGGCGAATATCTTTTAAATATGTTTTCTTCTATAGTCATTACGCTTATTATACATCAAAACAGACTTTTTTATTTACGCTTGTCAAAAGTTCGATACAATCATTTTCCGCTTTTTAAAAGCCAAAACCGGCAGCAAATATAAAAACCGTCCGGGGGCATGCCCTAAAAAACTCGGATACTTCGAGAAATACGCCATATTAACGCACAGCCCTTATCTAAAAATTATTTTTCGTTTTTGTATTGCCTTTGTATGATACTAAAGAATTAAAGTCAACTTCAAGCGATTCTAAAAGAGTTAAAATGGTTAATAAAGTAGGCGACATTTCGGCTCTTTCTATTTTTCCGATATGCGTAGGGTTAAGATTGGCAATAATGGCTAATCTTTCTCTTGAATAGCCTTTTATAGCTCTTGCTATTCTTAAATTTTTACCAAATTCAACTAACTTGGGGTATTTCATTTCTAAATGATATCACTTGACAGCTATTTTAATAATCATTATAATGCTTATAATTAATATTATATCATTATAATGATTAAAACAATAATAAAAATGATTAATTTGTTTCTATAATACTTATTAATTTTTAGGGAAAGGAAAGCTGATGAACGGATTAGTTCAACTTGTGCGAAATCTTGTATATTTATCTAAATTTAGCTTAAAAACAGTAATGAAATTTCCATATTTCGGTTTAAATCTGCAATACCTTATAGAAGATATAGCTTGGAGAACATCAGATTCAGACATTAAAAAACCTAAAATATATAATAGCGA
Organism: uncultured Gammaproteobacteria bacterium; assembly: GCA_964448535.1. GTDB lineage: Bacteria > Cyanobacteriota > Vampirovibrionia > Gastranaerophilales > Gastranaerophilaceae > Galligastranaerophilus_A. The sequence continues at coordinate 4,357 of CAYUWO010000102.1, forward strand.
TGAAACATTAAATGTAATTTTAAATACCAAAATGAGCTTAGCCAGATTTGGGGACGGAGAACTTGAAATTATTTCGGGAAATGATATTCCTTATCAAAAATATGATAAAAAACTGGCAGAAGGTCTGAAGAACGTATTAAAAAATAAACAGGATAATCTTTTAGTCGGTATTAATTATGATTATTTTCATTATACGGATTTAAGAAAACTTGATAATGTTTCAAAAGAATTTTCACTTTACAGTGTGCCTAAATATAGGAATCGGCTGTTAGAATATATTGATTTTGAAAGACAATACGGCAGCGCAGGCATTGCCGTGCGCCAATCAGACAGATTGGATTTTTATGAAAAATTCAAAGAGGTGTTCAAGAATAAAGAAATAGTTGTTGTAGCATGCAGAGAAGCGATAAATTCTTTAAAATATAATATTTTTGATTGTGCAAAAAATATTGATTATATTTTTGTGCCGAATATTAATGCTTATGAAAAATATAATCAGATACTTAACGACATAAAAAAATTCAGTAAAGAAAAAATGATAATACTTATGGCAGGCCCCGCATCAAAAGTTTTAGCTTCGGATTTAACATATTTAGGCTACCGCGCGTTGGATTTAGGCCATTTAGCAAAAGGCTATGACTTTGTAAAAAGGCAGGTGCCTATTACTCCCGAAAGCACCGTTTTATTTTTCAAACCTGATTATTAAACCCATATAAGGCTTTATTTTAACTTGTTATATTCTTCATCGCCTACAGGTTCAAGCCAAACATTTTCCGTGTTTTCGCCGTCAATTTCAACGGCTATATGGGAAAACCAACTGTTTGGCGCCGCCCCATGCCAGTGTTTAACATTTGCGGGGATATTTACAACGTCCCCGGGGTTAATTTCAACCGGTTCCCTGCCCCATTCCTGATAATATCCTCTGC
>CAYUWO010000103.1:0-5261 GCA_964448535.1 uncultured Gammaproteobacteria bacterium
ATCATGCTTTGCATTTATAACGATAATGATATTATAAAAACGGCAGGATGCAAAATATAGGGGCTGTTTAAATAATTTTATACAAATTTCAGCCGTAAAGCTTTTTATAGACAAATTCCGCAAATTGGAAATCAACTTCGTAATCTATGTCGGCGCCTTCTATTTTGTCTAAAATTTTAAAATAGGGTTTTGCGCCCAAAATGTCTTTTCTCTTGATTGCAAGGTTTCTGTCTATAACGCTTATTGCATGGTTCAGGGATAAAATTTCGGGCAAATCTTGGCTTCTCGGTTTATTACAGGGGTCAAAATTAATTGCTTTAGAACCAAGCCATAAAAACTCTTTTACTTCGTTTACCGTGTTAACGGAATCATACTCCTTTGTTTCGTAATAAAAATTTATACACTCGCTTATAGTTCCGTCTTTAATTAAAGGGTTTGTTGCGTTTGCAAAAACTAAAGTGTCACATTTTGAATTTTCAGCCACATACCGATATAAATCGTTAGGGCAAATTTCATTTGTTGAATAGTACGGATCCCTTTTGAAGGTTTCAACCCCTAAATTTTTTGCAATTTCAAGCATTTCATCGCACTCTGAATTTACGATAATTGAATCAAGCTCTTTAATTCTTAAAAGCTGTTTTATCTTAATTTCAAGAAGATTGCTGTTGGCAAACGGTTTGATATTTTTGTTTTTAACCCTCGTTGAACCGGCTCTGACTAAAATAAGCGCTTTTGTTACTTTTGACATTTTTCCTCCTTATTTAATTACAAACAAAGCCCTTGTGCATATTTTAAGCATGCACAAGGGCTTTCTAAATATTTTATGAGAAGGACTAGACTATACCCCCCCCCCCCATACGTTTATTCGATTTTTTGCTTTATTTTTCATTTTTTTCCTTTTTTATAAATCAGAAAATTCCAATGAGTTTATTTTATTATAAAATTTTTGATATGCAAAATTTTTATAATTTTTCCTCGGCAAATTCAAGCGAATTCATTCTTTTGTAAAATTTCTGATACATAAATTGTTCATATTTTTTAAACGGTTGTACCTGTCTTATATTTTTCCTGTAATGTTTTGTTTTTTTATAATCGGGTATTTCATAATGAAAGACTTTTTTCATAATTTCATAGTTAACAGATTTCGGATTTAAAATTTCATGGCTAAAATCCGTGTTTTCGACCGTTGAATAGATAATTTTAGGGCTTGCAAAAATTACCGCACAACGGCACCCCCCCCCCCCGGGGGGGGGGGGGGGTGGGTTTTGTGGGTGATCTGGCCCTTGTGGGTTTGCATAAATTGTTGGATTCATAAAGTCATCAGACCCTTGAAGATATCCAAAAATTTTTAAATACATAAAAAATGAAAAATCGGAGGATAAATATGCCCTAAAATTATTTACCGTTTCCTTGATTTTATCCAAATAACTTTTATCTTTGTTGTTATCAATTACCGGAACATAACTTATATCATCATACATTCCTTCAAAAAATTCTTTTTTATTTGCGGGAAATCTGCAATTTTTATACATAGGATAAATAAGTTTTGTAAAACCGAAAAATATTTTATTTAACAGGCTAAACGGTTTAAAAAGAAAATGTCTTGAAACATCAAACCTAAAGCCTTTGTTTGTAGGTCCGAAATTTAAAATCGAATCAGAACATTGACCTGTAATTATAATGACGTCTTCCCCGTATTTTTTCTTTATTGCTTCAATTGTGTTGTATATAATAAGAGCAGCGTTTCTATCCATTAAAAGAAGGTCGACCGTTTTATCTTCAAATTCTTGTGAAGAATCAGTTTCCACTTCCTCAGGCTCTATGCCCAATTTTTTTGCGGAATTTAAAACTTTTAAAATATCATCATAAATTACGTTATTTGGCGGATTCGACACCCCAAAAACAGGGGTAAACTCAACATTTTGCTCTTTTAGAAGGTGAAGAACCAATGTTGAATCCACACCGCCCGAGAATAATAAGAGCTTCTTTTGGGGCATTTTCTTTATGATTGAAATTGTTTCTCTTAAATCAGTTAAAACATTTTCAAAATGTTTTTTTCTGTTTGGAACATTTTTTGTATTTTTAAAATAGAGCTCCTTTTTTATTCCTTCATCGCTAAATTCATAAATATGGGCAGGCATGATTTTTTTAATTTCTTTGCATACTGTTCCCTTACCCGTTGTATATCTGTGCTTTTTCCAGTATTCGAGCTCAAACTTATCTAAATGACGTTCGTTTTTATCAAGAAGATTAAACAGCGTAAAAAAGTCGTTTGAAAAATAAGTTGTATCGCCTTTTTCAAGGTAATACACTCTGTACATGCCGCATATATCGCTTATAGCTTTAAGTTTATTATCTTTAAACTTAAAATAAAAAAAATACCCTTTTACTTTATCCGGCTCATCTTCGGGAAAGTTTTCGATATTCTGATTATACGGAAAACCCATAACCAAAGTATTTTCGTTATCATAAAAGGGTTTGTGAGTAAATAAAAGTTTAAAAGTTTTTGTGTTTAGTTTGAATTCTTTTTCTAGCATACGTTCTCCTTTTTCATTGGGAAGAAAAAAGAGACTCCATACGTTTATAAAACTTTTGATACATAAACTTTTCGTATTTTTTATAGGAATGAATCTTTTTATCTTCCCCAGTACCTGATGTTTTCTTTTTAAGTTTTGGCATTTCATAACCAAAGACTTTTTTCATAATTTCATAGTTAACAGATTTCGGATTCATAATTTCATGGCTAAAATCTGTGTTTTCAATTGTTGAATAGATAATTTTAGGGCTTGCAAAAACTAGCGCGCAACGGCACCCCCCCCCCCCAAATTCGGTGGATTGTACCATTAAAAAGTCATCAGACCCTTGAATGAACCCAAAAATCTTAAGATACATTACCCTTGAATAAAATTCTTTTAAATGTTCTTTAACGGATGAAACAATTTCTTTTATTCTTGAAAGATAGCTTTCATCTTTGTTGTTATCAATTACCGGAACATAACTTATATCGTCAAAAAATGCACGCAGGAATTCATCTTTGTTTTTTGCCAGATTACAATTTTTATACATAGGATAGATAAGCTTTGTAAAACCGAAAAATATTTTATTTAACAGGCTAAACGGTTTAAAAAGAAAATGTCTTGAAACATCAAACCTAAAGCCTTTGTTTGTAGGTCCGAAATTTAAAATCGAATCAGAACATTGACCTGTAATTATAATGACGTCTTCCCCGTATTTTTTCTTTATTGCTTCAATTGTGTTGTATATAATAAGAGCAGCGTTTCTATCCATTAAAAGAAGGTCGACCGTTTTATCTTCAAATTCTTGTGAAGAATCAGTTTCCACTTCCTCAGGCTCTATGCCCAATTTTTTTGCGGAATTTAAAACTTTTAAAATATCATCATAAATTACGTTATTTGGCGGATTCGACACCCCAAAAACAGGGGTAAACTCAACATTTTGCTCTTTTAGAAGGTGAAGAACCAATGTTGAATCCACACCGCCCGAGAATAATAAGAGCTTCTTTTGGGGCATTTTCTTTATGATTGAAATTGTTTCTCTTAAATCAGTTAAAACATTTTCAAAATGTTTTTTTCTGTTTGGAACATTTTTTGTATTTTTAAAATAGAGCTCCTTTTTTATTCCTTCATCGCTAAATTCATAAATATGGGCAGGCATGATTTTTTTAATTTCTTTGCATACTGTTCCCTTACCCGTTGTATATCTGTGCTTTTTCCAGTATTCGAGCTCAAACTTATCTAAATGACGTTCGTTTTTATCAAGAAGATTAAACAGCGTAAAAAAGTCGTTTGAAAAATAAGTTGTATCGCCTTTTTCAAGGTAATACACTCTGTACATGCCGCATATATCGCTTATAGCTTTAAGTTTATTATCTTTAAACTTAAAATAAAAAAAATACCCTTTTACTTTATCCGGCTCATCTTCGGGAAAGTTTTCGATATTCTGATTATACGGAAAACCCATAACCAAAGTATTTTCGTTATCATAAAAGGGTTTGTGAGTAAATAAAAGTTTAAAAGTTTTTGTGTTTAGTTTGAATTCTTTTTCTAGCATACATTCTCCTTTTTATTCCAAATTTTATATTTTATAATACCACAAATTCTTGAAGATAACATAATTGCATGTGGCAGAGCCGTCAAAAACGACAGTGACCAAATATTTAAAAGATTTAAAGAGTATAAAACGGCAATTGCCAATACATGGGCAATGCCTGCTATTGTAACAGATTTATTCACATAACTTGTATATCCAAGCGCCCCCAAGAGCGGATAACCAACAAGAGTGTTTGAAACCGAAACGCAAACAGTCAGGCAAAATATCCTTAAAATATGATAAGCAAACAGCATGTTTTTACCGTATACGAATATAACAATGTCTTTAGCAAAATAAAAGACGCATAATGCAAATAAATAGAAAATCGGAAGCATTATATAAATACATTTTTTATACGCTTCAATTTTCCCCGTTTTTGAAATGTAAGGGTAAAAAGCTGTAGGAATGGGGCTCGAGAGCATGTGAAGCGCAGCGAAAATTTTTTCTGCGGCAGCATAATAACCGACATAAACAGGAGTTGTTATAAGCCCCAAAACAAAAGAGTTTGTATTAGAATAAAGAGCGCTGGATACGTTTGAAACAAAAAAATCAAAACTGTATTTAAATTGATATTTAACATCGCTTAAGCGGGGAAAATAAAGCTTTAATTTAAAACGTTTAACGGCAGAAATTATACTGATTATTCCGGCAACCATAAACCCCAGAGAATTAAACAAAGCGACATAAAGATAATCGGCCTCTTTTTTTACAAAAATCAAAATCAAAATTATAAAAACGCCTTGAGAGGCAATTTTTAAAAAAGTAACGTATTTCATATGTTCTATGCCTTGAAAATACCAGACGGGATAGATAATATAGCCGACAACCATAAAAAATGTCAAATAAAATAAAAGCCATTCGCCCCTGCAAGGAGGAAGCGCAACGATTATAATATTTAAAATAACAAAACAAATAAGCATTAATATAAATTTAGTGCATAAAATTGCATTGAAAATATCGGAAATTTTTTTATTGTCTACCCCCCCCCCCCTACAACATAAAGAAATTTCCCGTGTTGCCGACCAGTTAAAGCCGTAATCGGTTATAAGCATAAAATATTGAATACAGGACTGCGCCCAAAAAACAAGCCCAAATTTTTCTCCCCCCAAAACTCTTGATAAATAGGGGAGAGAAATTAAGGGCATAATATA
>CAYUWO010000104.1:0-5259 GCA_964448535.1 uncultured Gammaproteobacteria bacterium
TTCTTCTTACACTGCTGTTGAGTACCATTATGAGCCGACACAAACGGAATTTAAATTTTCTTTTGAAAACGATCAGATTAAACTCGGGGATGTTACATTTACAAAGGACGAGGACGGAAAAACAATGTCCGGCGTCGATTCTAAAGGGCAAAACTACAGGTACGAAATAACCGACAACGGCGACGGCACTTATACAATGGCTCTCGCTGTTGAAAAACAAGAAGAAGGCGAAAATTACACGGTTTCTGTCGGCGGTGTTGACTTTCAACTTACCTTCGACCCCTCAACCGGCACATACTCGGTTTCTGTTCCAAACATGGAAGCTGAAGTTGAAGGAATGTATTTCAGCCCGACGGGAAATGCCAACGCAGGTCCCGGTTATCTTTCACCCGAATTTTTTGAAAACAACGGGCTTCAAAACCAACCCATTCTTGCTTACTCTATCGGTCAGCAAACATATTTTATTTCCGCTGCCGAATTTGAAAAAGGCTCATTCTCCAGCTCCTCTTTTATTCAAAACGTAGGTCATCTCGAATCGGTGGATTACCCATGTTCATATACTACAGCTCCTACGGGGCGTTATCAGTCGATTACTGTAACTGATGATTTGGGAATTGAACACACATTCTCGCTCAATGTCCAGACCGTTCAGGATGAAGAAGCTTACAGGCAGGCTATGCTTGATTATGAATACGATCAAACTGCTTATGAAAAAGAAGTTGCCGATATCAACGCAAAAACTCAATCTATTCAAGAAGAAGACAGAACTCTCGAACTGAGATTAAAACAGCTTGACACCGAACAAAACGCTATTTCAACCGAAATGGAAGCAGTTAAGAAGGTTATTGAAGACAACGTTGAGTCTACATTCAAAACTTTTGCATAATAAGTTTCCCATCTCCATAGTATAAACATTTTTACTGCAAGCGGTTCCCCTGCCTGCAGTTTCTTTTGTAAATAAATGTAAACTATATTCTACGAAAATCTAAAGTTTGCAATAGGAGTGCCGATACATATACTAAGATAAGGAAAACAAAGGAGATTTTCAATTATGGGTATGGCTGCTTCGCAAGCAAGATTTTTATCCTTGACTGCCAGAAAGTCTAACACTGAATATGAAGGTCAGCAGATAAACCAGGAAAGAACAGCTTTAGCCAATGAAAGCTCCAATTTGTATGCCGAATTAACAAAGTTGGATGTTCCTACTCCCCCTTCAACAAGTGATTTCTATAAAACCGTTTACTCATTTAATTGTACTGAAATTTCCGGTTCAAACACAAAATATACTTTAGAAAATGTTTACTCAACTCCTGACGGCGATTATGCCACATTAACACATGATGAAGCATATTTTGGCGCAGTTTCGAACTTTGTATCCGGAAGCATTTCCAAAATGGATCAAAGCGAACTTGACAAATTGGATCCTTCTTTAGTTCCCAGTGGCTATCAGATTAATATCGGCGCTGAAAACTATGAAATCTTTATGGATGATGCAAGCAAATATTCAAGCACATTAGCTTATTTACAGGATATTAACCCCGAATATAAAGCCTTTGAATCCGAAGACGGCAATTCATATCTTCCTTATTATGTATATAACGGCACAAAATACTACCTCTCTTCAGACCAACTGCAGGAAGGTGTTCAAACCGAAACCGCAACTTCTATTAAACAATCTACAAAAGCCGTAACCGAAGATTACCGCATTTCTAATTACACCGTTAACGACACAGGCAGAACAACTTCAATCACTGTTATTCTCGGTGAAGGCGAAAACGCAAGAGAATATACTTACCAACTGGATTGTGCAACAGTTGAAGATGAAGAAGCTTATCAGCAGGCAATGCTTGATTATGAATATTATCAAACAAGATATGAAAAACAAGTTTCCGATATCAACGCAAAAACTGAAGATATTCAACAAAAAGATAAAACTCTTGAACTTGAATTAAAACAGCTTGACACCGAACAAAACGCTATTGCAACCGAAATGGAAGCAGTTTCTAAAGTTGTTGAAGATAACATCGGTTCTACATTTAAAACTTTTGGTTAAAAATTTGACTTATCTCCTTATTCCATTAAATAAATATCCGGAAACATATTTTTCCGGATTTTTTCTTATATACACTATGCGATTGATTTTATTCAATTAAAAATGGCATAAGATATTATCGGGAACTACTATCATTATTGAGGTTAGTTATGTCTTACAGAAATGACCATGAGTTAGTTATCGTTAACAGATTCAGCTCCGCAAGCTCTCTTGCGAAAGCTCAAATGTATGAAACCTATGACAGGCTGCGTGATATAACCGTATCGGGTTCCACTGCAAACGGCTCCGGTTTTGGCACGGTCGGCAGCTTTTTATGGCAGCTCGCCGGCATGTTTTCACCGTCCTCTTTCTCTCCTGTTTTTGGCGGCAACTCAATGATGAATGTTCCGGGCACTTCTTATTGGTCGCCCGTTACCGGCGCAACCTCCTCGTTTTACGGCGCTAACAATTCTTTTGGGATTGGCAGCGTCGGCAATTATTCTGGTTTTCCCTCAGGCGCCGCCCCTGTCAATTGGGGTCTTGGTTCCGCAACGGGCGGAGCCGCAGGTGTTCCCACCGGTTATGCCACAAGCGCCTCAACCATTGCCGGTCTTTCTTCTGCCGCATACGGTCTTGGGCTTGCAAGCTCCGGTTTTAATTTTGGCGAAACCGTTATATTGCCTACCGCGGGCATAATTTCCGGTTTGGGCGGCATTATGCAATCTCTTGCTCCTTATTTGGGCACATCCGGTCTGGCTGCCGTCATTGCGGGAAACTTGTTTGAAGGCACCGGCTCTGCCGCATTGAGCGCATATCAAAATTTAACGGGAAGAATTACTACAAATGCTGACGCTATTTTATCAAACAAAGTCAGAAATATTGAAACTGTTGTTAAAATGCTTGATACTCAGGCGGATATTGTCCGTCAATCTCTTAAGGACGGTATCGAAGGAGACAAGGACGCAATTTCTGATATAAGCTGATTTTTTACATTTATTTCGGGTGTTTATAAAATAATCACTTTTTATTTTTTGCTTGCTGCACTCTAAAAGTATTAACTTTTGTAACAATATTTTATTTTTTTAAAGTGAATCGGTTTTATGTCCGATACTGTTATTGGTTAAGGAATTTGTTTTAATATTTCTTAATAAAGCCTTAAAAAGGGCAATTTTAGGAAAAAAAAAGTTTTTACATGGGTAGGTTTACCCCTGACAAACGGAGTGAGCTCTATGCAAGGAAAATTTTCTGCATACATAAAAGGGATAAAAACATTTCTTAATTACACAAGAAACTATTTTATCCGTCATAACCCAATACAAGCTTTTATAAATGATACATCGGCTTCCCTTAAAGATTTGCTCTCTATCAGAAAAAAGCGGAAAATGGTTAAGTATCGTCTTAATTATCAAATGGGTAAACTCAAGCAAATGGAAAAACTTATAGCCGCAAACAACGACCATGTTTTTCTAAGAGGAAGAAAATTTAACGAAACAAGGTAATAAATGGGCATTACAGCTGCAATAGCAAGAAAAGTTCAATTAAACAATCAACGCTATGATTTTGAAATGGAGCAAGTGCGCCTTAATTCCGAAAAATCTGGTCTTGTGTCTGACATTTCGGAATATCAAGGCTTGCAAGGCTCTTATAAAGCCGGTACGCCCGAATATGGGAAATATGACCAAATGATTCAATCTAATATTCAGAATATGTACAGATAAGCTAGAACTTTAGTTTTTCTTCATTTAAGGGCTGTTCGACAAATATTCCTTCCCCGCCTATATATTCTGCTTTTATTCCTTCTATATAAAGATAAACGGGTTTGTTTTCCGAATAAAGATTTACGGTTTTAACAAGTTGAAGCAGCCTTGCTTGAATAGATTGCGCTCCCCCTCCCCCTTCAAACTCTTTAGAGAGGTTAATTAAAATTTTGTTCTCATCCTCTCTAAAAGATATTAATTTAACCCCTCGGGGTATTTCCGTATATTTTCCCTCAAGTCTTTCCGACCTTTCGGTTCCTTTAAGAAGCTCTTTCAATGCGCCTTCAAGAGAATTTTCTTCTGATTTTCTTAAAACGGTTACGGGTTTGTTATCAGAGTTAATCAAACAGATTTTAACCGTGGTTTCAGCGTTAGCCGTTTGTTTTGTTTCAATAGCTTTGTGAAAGGACTGTCCGTTTAAATTAAGGGTCGGAGAATAGCTTTCTTTTCCGACAAAAGCGTAAATAAAGTATCCCATGCAAATAATTATGGTTATTATAAATGTTCTTATGAAAATTCCCATATTAAACCTCAACTGAAAACTTTTTTTATTTTTATTCTATTATCCGACAAAACGCCAACCGATACAAGTTTTTTACCGTACGATAAAATTATCGTTTCGCCCTTGCCGATTTCTTTTAAATTGCATATTACAGGGTTTCCGTTTTTAACAAGTTTGTATTCGTCATCATTTAATTTATATTCATATAAATCAATTGCTTCAAGCGGATTTATGCCATGGACACCGATATTTATATCTTCAATTTTAATTGAATTTTCCAGTATAAAATTTCCTGCCCTTGTTCTTGTTAATTCAACCAAATATCCGCCCGTGCCGAGAGCTTTTGCAATGTCGAAGGCAAGAGTTCTGATATAGGTACCTTTAGTGCAGGCAACTTTTATAACTGCAAAAGGCATTTTAAAATTTAAAAGCTCGATTTTTTTAATTGTAACTTGTCTTTCGGGAATTTCAACCTCTTTTTCGGGGTTTTTTCTTGCAATTTCATATAGTTTTCTGCCCTTGACTTTGATTGCCGAATACATCGGCGGAGTTTGGGTTATTTGTCCTTCAAACGATTTTAATTTTTGTATCAGTTCTTCTTTTGTAAAGTCAGGTTTAGACGCATTTGTTATTTCTCCCTCCGAATCAAGAGTTGTTGAATTATACCCGAATTTTATTTTTGCAATATACTCTTTATCGGAATTTAAATATTCAATAAGCCGTGATGCCTTCCCCGCACCGATTTGTAAAACTCCGTCCGCCATGGGGTCTAAGGTGCCCGAATGTCCGATTTTTTTGATATTTAATATTTTTCTTAATTTGTATATAACATCAAATGAGGTTATGCCCTTGGGCTTATATACATTTAAGAAGCAAAAAATGTCCGTTTCCATAATTAAGATTAAATCAAAGTTCGCCCTTAGATATCTTATCAATTAAATCAGCAATTCTTGCACCTCGCTCTAATG
>CAYUWO010000105.1:0-5218 GCA_964448535.1 uncultured Gammaproteobacteria bacterium
TACTTGCAGTGGACGCCGTTGCAAAAGGTTCCTCCGATGCAGTTGTTGCCGCAGGGTCAACAGGCGCCGCCATGGCATCGAGCCTTTTTGGGCTCGGAAGGTTAACGGGGATTGAACGCCCCGCAATTGCTCTTACGCTTCCCACTTTAAAAAAACCATTTATGCTTTTGGACGCCGGAGCGAACAGCTCCTGCACGCCTGAAATGCTCTATCAATTTGCTCTTATGGGAACAACATTTGTTAAAAACGTATACGGGTACGAAAATCCCGGCGTCGGAGTCTTAAACATAGGGGAAGAAGCAGGTAAGGGAAATGAGCTTGTCCAAACGATTTATAAAATGCTTGAAGAAAACAAAGACGGAATGAATTTTATCGGAAATGTTGAAGGAAAAGAGCTTTTTAAGGGTCAGTGCGATGTTGTTGTTTGCGATGGTTTTGTCGGAAATGTTGCCCTAAAAACGGTTGAGGGCTCTTCGTCAATGCTTTTTGAAATGATTAGACAGGAATTTGGCGCAAACATAATTTCGAAAATAATAGGGCTTATTGCGAAACCTTTTATGAAAAGAATTTATAAAAGAATAAATTACGAAGAGTTCGGCGGAGCCCTTCTTTTGGGCATAAAAGGCGTTACTGTTATTGCGCACGGAAGAAGCACATCTTACGCAATTAAAAACGCAGTCCGTGTTGCAAAAGAAGCGGTTGAAACCGGTGTAAATAAAAAGATTTCGGAATTTTTTCAATAACAGCCAATTTCAAAGGAAGTAAAAATGGATTTTAAACCCGTACAAATACTCTCAATAGGCAAGGCCGTACCAAAGACGGTTATCACGAACGAAGATTTAACAAAAATTCTCGACACCTCCGATGAATGGATTTCTACAAGAACCGGTATAAAACAGAGGCATATTGCAAATGGAGATGAAAATTCCACCCTTTTGGGAATTGAAGCGGCAAAAGAAGCTCTCGACAAAGCAAATTTAAGCGGAGAAGAAATTGACGCCATTATAGTTGCAACTTCAAACCCTTACAACATTTACCCTTCAACAGGCTGTGCCATACAGGAAGCAATCGGCGCAAAGAATGCAATAGCGTTTGATATAACCGCAGCTTGTACAGGGATGATATATGCTCTTGAAATCGGAAGAAGCTTTATTTCAACAGGAAAATATAAAAATGTTCTTCTTATTGCAACAGACACCAATTCCAAATTTTTAGACTGGACAGACAGAGCGTCCTGCGTTTTATTCGGGGACGGCGCAGGTTCAATTATCTTAACCGAATCAAAGGATGGGGTTGATGATATTATGGCTCTTAATTTAAACGCCGACGGAACCGTCGGAAAGTTCATTACAATGAACCTTATCGGGAAAAATTGCCCGCTTGTTGAACCCGCTGAAACGGGAGATAAAAAAATTAAAATGATTGGAAAAGAAGTTTATAAATTTGTTGTTCAAACCATGCCGGAATCCATCATGAAGTGTTTACAAGACGCCGGACTAAAGCCTAAAGATGTTGATTATCTTATTCCTCATCAGGCAAATTTAAGAATTATTGAAGGTCTGCAGCACAGGCTTGAATTTACAAATGAACAGGTTATTGTAAATATAGACAGATACGGCAATACATCAGCCGCATCCGTTCCTATAGCGCTATCCGAGGCGCTTAAAACCGGAAAAATTAAAACCCCTTCAAAAGCTATTTTATGCGCATTCGGCGCAGGTATGGCATGGGGTTCCACAGTAGTAAGACTTAGGGAAGGTTTAAAATAATCAGGAGTAAACTATGACAAAATTTGCTTTTATGTTTCCCGGTCAAGGTGCGCAAGCAGTTGGCATGGGATATGATTTATATCAAAATTTTGAATCGGCAAAAAAAATTTTTGACACAGCAAATGACGTCTTAAAGAAAGATATTAAAAAACTCTGTTTTGAAGGTCCAAAGGAGGCTTTAAAACAGACAATAAACACTCAAAGCTGCCTTTTAACAACTTCACTTGCCGTATACAGCGCCTTTACAGAAAAAACGGAAGGAAAAATTAAGCCTGATTATACCCTCGGGCATTCTCTCGGCGAATACAGCGCAATGCATGTTGCGGGAGTAATTAATTTAGAAGATACACTGCTTGCAATTCAAAAACGCTCGGAAGTTATGGAGGAAGCTTGCAGAAGCTCAAAACAAGGGGGCATGACAGCAATTCTTGGCTCTGATGAAAACACAATTAAAGAATGTCTTGAAATAGCCTCTTCAAAAGGTATTGTCAGCGTTGCAAACTATAACGAACCAAACCAAATTGTTATAACGGGGGAACTTTGCGCCGTTAATTTTGCGAGCGAATTAATAAAAGAAAAAGGGGCAAAAAGGGTTGTTCCCCTTGAGGTTTCCGGAGGGTTTCACTCTAAATTAATGCAGAGCGCAACAGATAGTTTTGTTGATTTTGTTAAAACTCTTAAAATTAAAAATGCGTCAATTCCTGTTGTAACAAATGTTGACGCACAATTTACCGTAAATGCCGAAGATTTTATACAAAAAATGCCCGTGCAAATTTCAAACAGCGTATATTGGGCTCAATCCGTCCAAAATCTTATTAAAGCGGGCGTTGATACATTTATAGAATTTGGACCAGGAAAAGTTTTAACCAATTTAAACAGAAAAATTTGCCCCGAGGTTAAATCTTATGCCGTTAACGATATAAAATCGCTTGAAGCTGCGGTAAATGAATTAAGTTTATTGAATGTATAAGGAGAAATTATGTCAGAAAATAAAGTTGCTCTTGTAACGGGCGCCTCAAGAGGAATAGGGAAAGCTTGCGCCATTGAGCTTGCAAAGGCGGGGCTTGATATTATTATAAATTATGCGGGAAATGACGAAGCGGCGCAAAATACTGTAGATGAAATATCTAAACTCGGGGTTAAAGTTGTCAAGAAAAAATTTAATGTAGCTGATAAAGAAGCCGTTGAAAATGCCGTTAAAGAAATTATGGACGAATTTAAAAGAATTGATGTGCTTGTTAATAATGCGGGCATAACGCGCGACGGGCTTTTTATGAGAATGAACGAAAGCCAATGGCTTGACGTCATTAATACAAACTTAAACTCGGCTTATTATGTTTCAAATCCGGTTGCAAAAATTATGATTAAACAAAGGTCGGGCGCAATCGTTAATATGGCAAGCATATCAGGAATTTACGGCAATGCGGGACAAGCAAACTATTCAAGCGCAAAAGCGGGTTTAATCGGGCTTACTAAAGCTCTTGCAAAGGAGCTTGCCTCAAGAAAAATCAGAGTGAACGCCATTGCGCCCGGTTTTATTCAAACTGATATGACAAAAGATTTGCCAATGGAAGATATTGTTGAAAAAATACCTTTAAAAAGGCTGGGGCAGCCTGAAGACATAGCGAAGGCGGTTAAATTTCTTGCTGTTGATACGGAATATATAACGGGACAGGTGTTATCTGTTGATGGCGGGCTTATTATATAAAAACTTTTTATACGTGTTATGCGCCCTTGTATTTTTTGCAAAGGGTGCATATGCGTTTGACTCAAGTTTTCCGTTTCCTTTTGAATTTGGGCATTCAAGCGATATTTATTTAGATGTTGAAAAAAATAAAACAACAAAATTGGAAAGACAACAAACCCAAGCGGCAACAGACCTTTTAAAAGAAAAGGGAATTAAAACTTCCCCTGTTGATTTTGTAAAATATATCAAAAAAAATGACATAGCGGCAATCAAATTGCTTCTTAATGCGGGTTTTGACCCGAACACCAATATAAACGCCAATTTCCCTTTATACTACTCAACAAAATATAATAAGAAACAAATTACTTATTTATTGCTTGAAAAGGGGGCAAATCCAAATTTAGATTTAACATCCCCTGTCAGATTCGCAATTTTAAACAAAGATTACGACATGGTTAAAATGCTTATTGAATACGGTGCGAATACTAACCATACGGATACTTTCACCGATGAAACCCTTTTATATACGGCATTAAAGAAAAAACAATATGCTATTGCGGCTCTTTTGATAAAAAACGGAGCAAAGTCCGACTCCGACTCGGTTATGCTTATCAAAAAGAAAAACTTGCAAGAAAAAATTGCTCCTTTTATGTAATTTTGTAAATTTTTTGAAAAATATTCAATAATGTGTAATCCTATTGTTTGGAGAGAATAGGAAAATGAATAATACTGCGGTTATTACTCAAAAACAAAATGCCGACGCACAAATATTGTCGTCGAAATTACAGGATGCAATATCAAGAAAACGCGCCTACATTGATTTCACAGGGGCAATGCATGTCATAGACTGTATGCAAACAATAGGTTTAAGAGCAACTTCGGCCAGAAGCGTTTTTAAATGTTCAAAATTATACTCAGATTTTGAAATTGTCGATATTTATTGCAATTCGCACATGTTATACGTTGTTACTTCATACGGAACAGATATCGTAAAAATTCCCCTCATGCATAAAAACTATAATATTCTTCCTGAAGCCTACATTGTGCTTGACCTTAAAATCGGCATGAAAGAAGCCGAATTAAAGGGAATTATTCTGCCTCAAGATTTAGAAAGCACGCGCCTTGAAGGCAAATATTTCAAATTTAATATAAATAACTTAAGAAGAATTGATGAAATAATTGAAAAATTAAGACATTACGCAGGAATTAAAAACTCTGTCGGGAAGCACTTAGACTGTATGAATTTGTTTATTCCCTATATTGATAACAAATTGAACGAAGAAGATAAAAATAAGCTTATAGGACACATCCTAACCTGTGAAACCTGCAAAAAGAAACTTATTGAAGCAATTGAGTTTGATTTAAAAGCAAAAACAATTGAAAATCATGAAACTATTTTACCAAAAGAGGATTTAGGCTCTAAAGACAATTTTGTTAAAAATATTACATCAAAATCAAAAGAAGGCGCAAAATTACAGGGCGCAATTGATATGATTTATAAAGACAAAGAGCTTAAAGCTCTAAAAGAGGACAATTTTAAATACAGAGCGGAATTTTCTAAAAAAATGGTTAAGCTTGGGGTAACGGGCGTTCTTGTTATTATAATCTTAACCGCTCTTGTTGTTTTAGCATTCAACATTTCGAAAAATGCCAAAAAAAATGCCAAAAATAAAACCGTGCAAGGTGTCTTATATGATGAACCAACAGATTTAAATTCCGTAAATAACTTTGATGTCGACGTTCCGAAAATAATATCAAATAA
>CAYUWO010000106.1:0-5186 GCA_964448535.1 uncultured Gammaproteobacteria bacterium
AAACCGTGCTTATTATGGAACTGATTCATAATATTGCAAGCGCACATTCGGGAGTTTCCGTGTTTGGCGGGGTAGGGGAAAGAACCAGAGAAGGAAACGACCTTTATAACGAAATGAAAGAGTCGGGCGTTCTTGATAAAGTTGCCCTTATATACGGTCAGATGAACGAGCCGCCCGGCGCAAGAATGAGAGTCGGCTTGTCCACTTTAACTTGTGCCGAATATTTCAGAGATGTTAAACATCAGGACGTTTTGCTTTTTATAGATAATATCTTTAGATTTATTCAAGCGGGAAGCGAAGTTTCTGCACTTTTGGGAAGAATGCCTTCCGCTGTCGGATATCAGCCGACTTTAGCACAGGAAGTCGGAGAATTGCAGGAAAGAATCACCTCCACAAAAGAAGGCTCTATCACGTCTGTTCAAGCAATTTACGTTCCTGCGGACGATTTAACGGACCCTGCGCCCGCCACAACTTTTACACACCTTGACGCAAGCACTGTTTTATCAAGAAATATCGCTTCTTTAGGGATTTATCCGGCGGCAGACCCTCTGGAATCAAGTTCTCGTGCTCTTGACCCGAATATTGTAGGAATAGAACATTACAATGTTGCAAAATCGGTTCTTGAAATTCTTCAAAAATATAAAGATTTGCAAGATATTATTGCAATTCTTGGCATGGATGAATTATCCGAAGAAGATAAACTAACCGTTAACAGAGCAAGAAAAATCCAAAAGTTTCTTTCTCAGCCTTTCTTTGTTGCGGAACAATTTTCAGGAAACAAGGGCGTGTATGTTAAATTAGAAGATTCGATTAAAGGTTTCAAGGGGATAATCGAAGGAAAATACGATGAAATTCCCGAACAAGCATTCTATATGGCAGGCACTATAGAAGATGTGCTTGAAAAGGCTAAAACCTCTTGTGAATAAGGATTTTCAATGAGCAAAAATATTAATCTGAAAATAATAACTCAAAACAAAGTAGTTTATGAAGGAAATATAAAAGCCTTCTATACTGATACGGCTGAAGGCAGAATAGGTATTTTGCCCAATCATATCGGGCTTACAAGCGTTCTTGAAATCGGAGTTACCAAAATTATAACAGATAATGAGCCTATTTATGTTACAACTATGGGCGGCATTATGCACTTTAAAGATAATCAAGCCGTCATTTTAACAGACATTGCAGAATTGGGACAGGACATTGACGAAGTCAGAGCGAAAGAAGCCTATGAAAGAGCAAAAGCAAAACTTCAATCGCACAAAGATAAAATCTCAATTTTAAGGGCACAAGTTGCCTTAAAAAAAGCAATTGCAAGAATTTCCGTTACAAAAAAATATTATTAAAAATGAGAATTATTTTAATCTTACTTTTTTTTATAATGCAAAATCCCGTCTTTTCGTTTGAATTAACTCCCGAACAGAGAATTTTCAGACAGAGCATTTTATATCAAACGGGAAGTAACTATATTAAAAATGCATATTACGGGGGCGGAAAAATTTTAAGATGGAACAAGGAAGAATTCCCCTTAAAAATTTATGCCGAAAATAATTTAGATGTTCCAAACTATTACTCTTATGCCTTTATAGGGGCGGCAAACATTTGGGCAAAAGAATTACCTTTTATAAAAATACAATTTACAGCGGACGATACTCTTGCGGACATTTCTTTCAAAATCGCAAATGAAAAAGACAAAATAAGAAGAATAAAAGAAAACGAACCGACAACTCTGGCATACACAGAGCCTGTTGTCAGGGGAAATAAACTTATAAAAATGAATATTTATGTAAATAAAAAAGATATCGACAACAAATATTTTGAGCCGCAAGAAATCTTAAATATATCTCTTCACGAATTTGCCCATGCTCTCGGGGTTACGGGACATTCAAACGACCCAAACAGCATAATGTATGCCCTTTATAACCCTAAAAATCATAAAATATCCGCTTTTATAAACAGGGAAGATAAAAACACCGTAAAACTTCTCTATCAAATAACCCCCGATATTACAAACGGCGACAGGGCAAAAGAAAAAGGAAATATTGATTCTAAAATAGTTTTGGGAGATTTTGAAGAAAGAGTTAATGAAACTATTGAAAGTTTAAAAAAAGAGTTAAAAATTAAACCTGATGATGCCGAAACAAAAATTCAATTAGCTGCAAATTACGAACAAAAAGGCGATTATGACAATATGTTTAAATATTTAACCGAAGCCGAAGTTTGTGTTAAAACAAATGAGGAGTTATACAGGGTTTATATAGGATATTCTCTATATTACTTCCATACCAAAAACAACATACAGGCGTTTTTTTATTATAAAAAAGCAAAAGAGTTAAAAAAGTAACTGAGAGGATAATTTAAAAAATTATTTTTTTATTGTAGAATTGTATTTAAATTAAAGGAGGTGCAAATGAACAAATACGTATGTCAAGCTTGCATGTGGGTTTATGATCCGAAAGAACACAACAACGTTGAATTTGAAAATTTACCGGATGATTTTGTTTGCCCTATTTGCGGGGTGGGTAAAGAGATGTTTGAATTAAGCGAAGATTAAAATAAATTGGAAGGAGAAAAAGATGAAATTTGTATGTACGGTATGCGGTTATGTCCATGAAGGAGATAAAGCGCCCGAGAAATGCCCTTTATGCGGCGCAACAACCTTTAGAGAAATTAAAGGCGACAGCAAACAGTACGCATGCGAACACACGGTTGCAACAACAGAAGGAATCGACTCTCAGGTTGTTGAAGGTTTAAGACAAAACTTCAACGGCGAATGCATGGAAGTCGGCATGTATCTTGCAATGAGCAGACAGGCAGAACGAGAAGGGTATCCTGAAATTGCGGAAGCTTATAAAAGATATGCTTTTGAAGAAGCTGAGCATGCCGCTAAATTCGCTGAACTTTTAGGCGAAGTTTTAACACCTTCAACAAAGAAAAACCTTGAACTAAGAGCGGAAGCCGAACATGGCGCATGCCAAGGCAAATTAGAAATTGCAATACGTGCAAAAGAACTCGGATATGACGCAATACATGATACAGTCCATGAAATGGCAAAAGACGAAGCACGCCACGGCAAAGGCTTTGACGGCTTATTAAAAAGATATTTTAATTAAATAAAAAATCTTTTTGGTAAAAAACGGGGAAACATTTCCCCGTTTTTTTCTTACACATTTTAGAGGCTTTTGAGGTTTGGCTTTGGAAACATTTTCCTTTTTTTATTATATTTTCTTACCCGAAAGAAAAAGAAGCCCCCCCCCTTTTTTTGTGCGAAAACATGTCCCTGTTATATTAAATTTTTTGTGGTTGATTTTAAATAATGTTTCATGGATAATATAAATATAAAGCGATATCGTCTAGGGGTTAGGATAGCAGATTCTCATTCTGTTGACACGGGTTCAAATCCCGTTATCGCCGATTTTTTGGGCATTTTTTGTGCGTTTTTAATTTGAATTATTACTAAAACTTTGTTTAAATTGTTAGCTTGCGGTCGGTGCAAACAAGAAATAAAATGGCGCTCGAATCGAGTGCGTTTTAAATTGTTAGCTTGCGTAACCGGTGCAAACGGCATATAACATAAGAATCGGCAAAAAGTTTATTACTTATATTTAAAGTTTTATTATTTCTTGAATAACGTTTTTTATAACGTTTAATTGTTTTGTGGTTGCAATATCTAACAGAGTGAGGATATGGGCTTTAATATTGGAATTATCTTCAGATTCTAAATCTGAAAAAAGTTGATAAACTTGAACATTAAGGCTTTTTGCAAGCACGGGAAGCTTGCTGAAGCCTATTGCGCACCTTCCGGTTTCAATATTAGCTACGCTTATTGTACTTATATTAAGCATTTCTGCCAACCTTTCCTGTGTTATTCCGTTTACCTTGCGTAAAACTTTAACTCTATTTCCAAATTTCTTTTTAAAAACATCTGTCATAACTGCTATTATGCGGTATAAAAAATTTTGTTTACATAAAGGTTTGCGCATGACAAGTAAACAAAACAAATCAAGCAATTTTGAATTAATTAGAATTATAGCCATGAGTTTTGTTGTAATATCACATTACGCACAACATGGGCTTTTGCCTTTTATTGAGAGCAAAAGCCCAATTGTTCAATTTTTGGCGATGTATCTTCATACCTTGGGAGCCCTTGGTGTAACTTTATTTGTTTTGTTAACCGGATATTTTATGATTGATAAAAATTCAAATATAAAACATTTTTTCAGCATTGCTATTGAAACCGTGTTTTATTCATACGTCATTTTAATAATATTGGCTTTATTTTTTAACAACGGCATAGTTTTTACCCCGAGAAAAATCTATCTTTCCGTATTGCCGATATTAAAAAGTCAAT
This sequence comes from uncultured Gammaproteobacteria bacterium, assembly GCA_964448535.1. GTDB lineage: Bacteria > Cyanobacteriota > Vampirovibrionia > Gastranaerophilales > Gastranaerophilaceae > Galligastranaerophilus_A. The sequence continues at coordinate 4,349 of CAYUWO010000106.1, forward strand.
ACTGGTTTGTAACTGCGTATTTACTTTTATATTTGGCCATCCCTCCATTAAATAAGCTGTTTAATGTATTGGATAAACAAACCGTTTCAAAATATTTATTGTTGTTTTTTGTTATTTGGTTTGTTATTCCGTTATTAGGATACAAAATAAAATTATTCGGCTCCCCTTTTACTAATTTTGTCTGTTTATATTATATCGGCGCATATATAAAAAGGTGGGGTTTACCGTTTTTTGAAAAAAAACGTAATGCCTTTATAATTCTCTTTCTTGCTCAAGGTATAATTTGTTTATGGCAGCTTATATTTTTAGTTTTGCATCATTTTGATGAAGCATGGTTTATGCACATTGTCCATAATTCAACCTTAACGGTTCTTTCGGCTATTTCAATTTTTGCATTAATGAAAAATGTCAAAATCGGTCAAAATTCCGTTATTAATTATTTTTCATCATCTGCATTTGCCGTGTATTTAATAACTGAGAATATTTTTATGAGAGATATAATATGGACGAATATATTTCACTGTAATAACTATCCCAATTTATCTTATTTAATTTGGAATATGCCGCTTGCGTTAATAATATCCTATTTGGTGTGTACCCTGATTGATAAAATAAGAATCAAGCTGTTTGAAAATTGTATGCTAAATTTTGTACAGAACTTATATGATAAAACATGCAGTTATATTAAGCTCTTATAAATTTTAAATAATATTTTTTATCAAAAATACGACATCGCAAATCCAAAATATTGGGATATAAACTGTTCTTGCGACCAGAGTCGGTATTGATACCCGACTTCTTTTTTTGATAAAATATATTTTGTAAAGTTTTGTAATCT
>CAYUWO010000107.1:0-4170 GCA_964448535.1 uncultured Gammaproteobacteria bacterium
CCGGAACGGTTACACATGTAAAAATTTCATCTTCTTGAGTTAAGGTCATTGTTTCGAGAGTAATGTCGTATACTTCTTCCGCACCGAAATTTATACCGTCTTTATATAAAGCGTCAAAGTTTCCGATTTCTATGGCGTCGGCTCCCCATTTAACAGCTTTTTTAAGGCTAAAAGGCTGGGTTGACGAAACAAAAACAGGGAGCTTTGTGTTTTCTTTCGCCGTTTTAATAACGTTTTCATCGCATGAAATGTCAACCGCACTTGCGAGCCCGGTCTGAGCCGCACGACAGACACTTGCAACAGATGTTAAATCGAAATTATTTATACCGGAAATAATTTTTACCGCCCTTTTTTCTTTTAAGTGTCTTTTAAAAATTTCTAAACTTCTCATTTTCTTTCCTTTCATAAAGCTTAGTGAATTATATCACATTAAACCTTTAGGGGCAATGTAATTGTCATTAATAAATGGTTTAATTTTAACTACAAGTGTGTTACGAGTAAGGAGTTATATCATGATAAACGTTAAAGCGGGGGTTTTATTGCCCTTATTTTTCGGTATTGTTACATTTTTTTCACAATTCTTTTTTAACGAGGCAAATGCCGCCCCTAAAGACAACATCTACAGCATAGTCTACGAGTCGATTTCACCTTCAATTGTGTCTATTGAAGCAAACCTTGATATTGGAGTTTCATCGGGAACAGGATGTGTTATTGACCCGAACGGAACAATTTTGACAAGCCTTCATGTGGTAAATAAAGCAAAAAATATTGAAATAACCACGGCTACGGGCAGAAGCTATAAAGGAAAAGTTGTTGCCGTTTTAAGAGATAAAAATGACCTTGCTCTTGTTAAAATCAATGCTAAAGAGCCCCTAAAAACCGTAAAATTCGGAAATTCCGAAAATGTTAAAGTCGGGCAGCAGGTTCTTGCAATAGGAAATCCTTTCGGATTTAAAGGAACGTTAACAACGGGGATAGTTTCAAGAATAGACTATCAAAGAAATAAAATTCAAACCGATGCGGCAATTAACCCCGGATGTTCGGGCGGCCCGTTAATTAATCTTGAAGGAGAAGTAATAGGGATTAACCAATCAATTTATAACCCTGACAACAACCGTTCAAATATAGGGATAGGGTTTGCGGTGCCTTCAAATTACGCCAAAGATTTTATCGCTCTTGTTTCAAGAAGCGGCAAAAAGCTTGTCAGCAATTAATTAAAAGATAATATGAACTAACCGCACCCGACAGCGTGGTTAAAAGCTGGAGAAATGTATAAAAAGCAAGAGTTCTAAAGCTTGAAATGCGCCCTATTATAAACGGCATAACGGCAAAAATTATAAAAAGAGAGAAATAAACAGAATTTTTAATTAGCCCGTAGAGCGTGACAAAAAGCGTACAAATAAGATAAATTAAAAGGCATGCGGCAAGAAAAACCGAATAAACACTCCTTAATTTTAGGGGGGTGTTTTTTTTAAATACAAAAAGCACGCCTGATAACAGCGATATGAAGAATAAAACTCCCGATAAAAAGAAAAGTAAAAGCGTAAATTTCATATTAAAGCAACCTTTCTTGTCCTTATATATTCCCTATTTTCGCCTGCCGTCAGGTTAAAAAATTCCCATGTTTTATTAAAAACCAGCTCTTTTTCGTTGTCATATAAAACAAGGTGGTAGCTGTCTTTTAAAATTATCATTTCTTTTGTTTTTGATGATACCTTTTTATAAACAAAATCGGCAGATTTTGTGCTTGTTAAATCGTCCTCTTTTGAATGGATTATAAGAAGCGGAGCCTCAACTTTTTCCATGTTTTTCCTGACTTTTCCCGCAAGGTTTAAAAGTTCTGAAACTGCGCTTAAAGGGTAATTATCAAGAGCAACCGTATTGTGTTTCATAAGCTTTGCTATTTTTCTTCTCACAGATATATTTTTTATCCCGTAAGGCTCTCTTTCCAAAAAAGTATAATAATATTTTAAAATCGTGTTTGCCCCGAGAGGAAGCAAAAAATAGTACTTAGGAATTGTCCAACCGTCAAGAAAAAGGGTTGTTGATAAACAAACAAGCCCTGTTACGGTTTTAAAATTTTGCGCAAGATACAGGGCTAAAACTGCGCCAAGGCAAAGCCCGCCCGCAAAAAAGTTTGAATAACAGCTTCTTAAGTTTTTATATTTTTCGATTGCAAATTCTATCCAATCCGTATATTTAACGTTATAAATATCTATTTTGTGGTTCCCGTGTCCGGGAAGGCAGAAGCAAAAAACATCATACCCTTTATCGTATAAAAATTTTGCATACTTTCTGAGTTCAAACGGGCTTCCCGTAAGCCCGTGAAAGAGCATAACCGCACTTTTTGCATGTATTGCATGGATTAATTTAATATCTGATGATTGAAACAATTTTATACTCCTTCTGCTCTTTTAAAAAGGCAAGCAAGAAGCTCGATTCCCGTTTCAATTTCGCTGTCGGAGATTGTAATTGGCGGAACAAGAGTTATTACGTTTTTATAATATCCTCCGTTATTTAAAACAATTCCGCATTTTTTGCCCATATAGGACAAATCCCCCTTTAAACCTTCTTCAATTATAAAATCGCAAAGTTTTTTATTGGGAGTTATGCGGTCGCTTTCGGTGCATTCAATTCTTAGCGCAAGCCCCAGCCCGTCGACATTTCCTATTGTTTTAAAGTCTTTATAAAGAGTTTTTAGCCCTTCTAAAAATTTTTTGCCCTTTCTTTTAATTTCTGTTTCTAAATTTTTATCTTCTTCAAAAACAGACATAACTTCATATCCCGCTCTCGTTCCAATCGGGTTGGAGGAATATGTCGAATGGGTGCGTCCGGGCTGCCAAACATCGGGATTTATAAGTTTTTCTTTTGCCCACATTCCGGATAAAGGGTTCAGCCCGTTTGTCAGGGATTTTCCGAACGTAATTACATCCGGCGTAATGCCAAAATGTTCAATTGACCATAATTTCCCCGTTCTGTACATTCCCATTTGGATTTCATCCGCTATAAACAAAATATTGAACTTATCAAGAACTCTTTTTAATTCTTTAAAATATCCCATAGGCGGGATGATATATCCGCCCGTTCCCTGAATCGGCTCTGCTATAAAGGCGGAGTATTCACAATTTTTGGTGTTTGGATTATAAACGGCGTTATATTCTGTTTCAAAAAGTTTTTCAAACATTTTTACACAGTAAAAATTGCACGAATCGCATTTTTTGCCATAATGGCAGCGATAGCAATACGGAAACGGGATAAAATAAGCTCTGTCCCCAAAGTGTCCGTAGTTTTCCCTGTATCTGTAACTTGAGGTTACTCCGCTTGAGCCTATTGTTCTTCCGTGATATCCGCCCATAAAAGCAAAAAGAGAGTTTTTTTTCGTATAGTTTCTTATTAATTTAATGGCGTCTTCGGTTGCCTGCGCTCCTCCAACGTTAAAATGCACTCTGCCTTTTTCATTAAATCTTTTAATATTGGCTTCCGCAATTTTTTTTGTTAATAAAACCTTGTAATCGTACAAAAATTTTGAAGCTATTTGGGGCATTGTATTAAGACAATTTATAACTGCGTCGTTTATTCTTTTGTTTCTGTAACCCAAATTACAAGAAGCGTACCACATCTGTAAATCAAGGTAGGGCGTGTCATTTTTGTCATACATAAACGTGCCCTTGCATTCTTTAAAAATTTTCGGATTTTTTGAATAATGAACCGTGTCGCCGAATGAAGAATACTCTTCGTCAATTTCTCTTATAGCCGATTCATCGAGCAAATTTGACATCATCTGTTGCATTGAAACTCTCCTTACTTATCGCATAAATGATGTCTTGAAAAGTTTTGTAGGGGAAATAAGAAATTTTTTCATTTTTACAAAAAAGTTCAAGACTGTTTTTAGCAAACAATAAGGCAGCGTTTTTTGCAATGCACCGGTCAGACAGTCCGTCTCCTATATAGATATAATCCTTTGCATATTTTCGGGCTACTCCGCATTTGCAGCACCCCCCTCCAATCAGGCAATCTGAGTTTGAATAAGGATAAAACATTTTAAATGTCATACTTCCCTGTTTTTCAAATGCAATAAGCTTATTGGAGTATACTTTTATATCGGCTAAGCCGTATTTTTTAAGAGCCGCTTTTATGAAAATATCAAATCCGTCAGAAACGATTATAAGC
>CAYUWO010000107.1:4224-5183 GCA_964448535.1 uncultured Gammaproteobacteria bacterium
ATAGAGTTTAAAAATTCATCAAACTGTTTTTTACCAAGCCCTTTTATCATGCCAAACTGAATTTTAATACACTCTTTTGTTGATATTTTCCCCTCTGACCATAATTTTTCGGATATTGTATAGTCGCCTTTTGAAAAATTTATAATAAAGCGGCTTATAACATCTTGTGCCGAAATTGTTCCGTCAAAATCAGAAAAAATATATTTCATTATTCATACCTCAAGGCTTCAATAGGGTTTAAAAGAGAAGCTTTATATGCGGGATAAAACCCAAAACTCACCCCCACAAGCGCAGAAAAGCTCAAAGACAACAATATTGAAAACAGAGAAATTTCCGTTGTCATATCTGTTAGAAAAGCCAGTATGTGCGTGGTTAAAACTCCTGCTATAACCCCGATTAAACCCCCTATTATTGCAAGAAGCAAGGCTTCAATTAAAAACTGTTTTCTTATGTCTGATGACCTTGCTCCGATTGCCATTCTTATCCCTATCTCTCTTGTTCTCTCCGTTACGGATACAAGCATGATATTCATAATGCCTATCCCTCCGACCAATAAAGAAACGGAAGCAATTGAACCCAAAAGAACCGAAAAAGTTCTTACGGTTGATTTTAATTTTTCTTGAAATTCCGCAGAATTTCTTATCTCAAAGTCTTTTTCCTGATTTTTTCCTATGTTGTGCCTTGAAGATAAAATTTCCGTTATATCGCTTTCTGTCGTTTTTATGATATCGGGGTCTTTGGCTTTTACTATAATCATGTTAACCGTTCCGGGGAAATATACTCCAAAGATTTTCTTTTGGGCAGTTGTTATCGGAATAAAAACCAAATCATCATTATCAAATGGTCCTGAGGAACCTTTCGATTTCAAAATGCCTATTACTTTAAAAGGAACTCCGCCCCCTCTTATGGTTTTGCCCACGGGGTTAACATCTCCGAAAAGCTCTGTTGAAACGGTGGAG
>CAYUWO010000108.1:0-5047 GCA_964448535.1 uncultured Gammaproteobacteria bacterium
AATGCCATCACCAGTTAGATATAAATTGCTTTTTTTGTACAGATAAATATTACTATGTTTTTCTCTTTTATTAAATCATCCTTTGGTTAGATTTTTATCATACTTTCGTATGGTTGATAATTTTTGTTGCATTTCTATTTATCATGACTTATGTTTATTTTATACTCATATACACAAGTCAAGGAAATTTATAAATGGCTGCACAGTCAAAAGGTTTGGAAAAAGTTAATTCAAAGCTCCCCCCGCACAGCATTGAAGCGGAAGAGGCGGTTTTGGGCGCAATTTTAATTAACCCGAGTGAAACAATGAACAGGGTAGTTGAAATTATAAAGCCCGCTTCTTTTTACAGCCCGAGGAATAAATTAATTTTTGAAGGGATGATGTTCATGTTTAACCGTAATCTGCCGATAGACAGTCTTTCGGTTGCCGAATATTTTAACTCTAAAAATTCGCTTGATTCAATCGGGGGAAGAGAATATTTAAACGATCTTGTAATTGATACAATTTTAACCTCTAACATTGAATATTACGCAAATATTATTAAAGAAAACGCTCTTAAAAGAGAATTAATAAATGCAGGCTCTCTTATAATTGAAGAGTCCTTTAAAAATTCGGAATCCGCCGTTTCTCTCGAATATGCGGAAAAAATTATTTTTGAAATATCCAAAGAAAAAGCCTCAGGCAGGCTTGAAACTCTGTCTGAAATTTTGCCCGAAACGGTCGATCAGCTTGAATATAAATATAATAACAAAGGCACATACACGGGTGTCCCCTCGGGATATTACGACCTTGACGCTTTGACTGCCGGTTTTCAAAAATCGGATTTAATCATCCTTGCGGCGCGTCCTTCAATGGGGAAAACCGCTTTTGCTCTTAATATAGGGCAAAATGCCGCAATAAGGCAAAAAATTCCCGTTGCGGTATTTTCCCTTGAAATGTCTAAAGTCCAGCTTGTTCAAAGAGTGTTATGTTCGGAAGCGGAAATCGACGCTCAAAGGGTCAGAACGGGCGAAATCTCCCCGACCGACTGGCAAAAAATAGCGGAAAAAATGGACGAATTGCATTTAAGCCCTCTTTATATTGACGACACAGCGGGGCTTTCAGTTACCGATATCAGGGCGAAATGCCGCAGGCTAAAGTTGCAAAGGCCGGATTTAGGTCTTGTTATAATTGATTATTTACAATTGCTTGACGATAGAAGTTCAACCGATAGAATCCAGCAAATTTCCGCTATATCAAGAAATTTAAAATCTCTCGCAAGAGAACTCGATGTTCCGATAATTGCTCTTTCTCAGTTGTCCCGTAAAGTTGAAGAAAGAACCGATAAAAGACCGATGTTGTCAGACCTTAGAGAATCGGGCGCAATTGAACAGGACGCAGACATTGTTATGTTTATATACAGAGAAGAATATTACGAAAAAGATAATCCGAATGTTAAAAATAAAGCTAAAATTATTATCGCAAAACAAAGAAACGGCCCGACAGGCGAAGTTGAACTGTTGTTCCACGGCGCCACGACCAAATTTAAAAACCCTCTTAAAAGGGAGAACAATTATAATTAAACTATAAAAGGCTGCGGGCGTTTATTAAAAGTCTTTTGAGTTTTAGTGCGGACAAATGAAAGAATATCTTGAAAGTTTGAAGAATAAATTTGAAACGGCGGATTTCATAAAAGATGACCCCGTTCAATTCCCTCATCTTTTTTTTGGCAATGACATCAAAAATGTTGAATTGGCGGGGCTGATATCTTCAATATTTGCTTTCGGGAAAAGAGAGGTTTTCATATCAAAATTAAACTTGCTTTTTGATATTATGCGCCATAACCCTTATGAATTTATTTTAAATATTGAAAAAAACGAAGAAAAATTAAACGGTTTTATTTACAGATTTTATAAAGATTCGGATATTAAAGCCCTGATGTTTGTTTTATCCGATTTTTTAAAAAAAGGAATGAGTATCGGAGATATTTTTTATAAAAATAAGAATCCGAATTTAAAAATTATGCTTGAGAGGGTTTATGATGATATTAAGTCTTGTAAATATTGCCCCTCATCCAAAGGTTTTTCCTTTATGATTTCTAACCCGCGCCTTAACGGAGCAAACAAAAGAATGAATATGTTTTTAAGATGGATGGTAAGGAAAGGTCCCGTTGACCTTGGGCTTTGGGATTTTATTGAGCCTTGCAATTTAATAATTCCTCTTGATGTTCATTGCGGGAATGTTGCAAGAAAATTAAAATTATTAGAAAGAAAACAAAATGACTGTAAAAGCGCTTTTTTATTAACCGAAAAATTAAAAGAATTTGACCCGAAAGACCCTGTCAAATATGATTTTGCCCTTTTTGGGGCAGGCGTTTACGAAAAAAATTCATATAAAATTTTTATTAACAAATTACAAAATTCAGGAGTTTTATTATAGAATCTATATTGAAAGGGAATATCTGTTTTATGAAATATTCAAAATATTCGGTTGTAATTATAGGTTCCGGAATATCAGGGCTGTATCTTGCTCATAAACTCTCTCAAAGTAAAAATATCAAAGACGGGGTTCTTGTTATTACAAAATCATCAATTGACGAATGTAATTCAAGACTGGCGCAAGGGGGCATGGTCGCCGTTATGCCCGACGTTAACAAAGGCGATTCGATAAGTTCCCATGTTTTTGACACCGTTAAAGCGGGAGCGGGATTAAACGATTTTAACGCCGTTAAATATGTTTCCGAATACTCTGCCCTTGCAATTAAAGGGTTAATTAATGCGGGGGTTAAATTTGACAAAAAAGAGGACGGAAGTTTTGATTTTGCGCTTGAAGGGGCGCACAGCCTTCCAAGAATTTTACACACAAAAGATAAAACCGGTTTCTCTATTGAAAATGCTTTGGTTGACAAAGTGAGCAAATCAAAAGAAGTTGAAATATACGATAACACAATGGCAATTGAGCTTTTAGCCGATAAAGCGGGAGTTGTGCGCGGGGTTTTAACCTTTAGCGAAACTAACGGAGAGTTCGAAGCCGTTTTGTCAAATGCCGTGGTCATCGCAACGGGCGGCGCAGGACAATTATACAAATACACAACAAGCCGTCCCGTTACAACCGGCGATGGAATCTATCTTGCCGGATGTGCGGGGGCGGAAATATCCGATATGGAATTTATTCAATTCCACCCGACTGCGCTTGGCGTTGCCGGACAAGAGTCTTTGCCTTTGGTTTCGGAAGCTGTCAGAGGTGAAGGAGGAAAACTCGTTAATTCAAAAGGCGAAAGGTTCATTTTAAAATATGATAAAAGGGGCGAGCTTGCGCCCAGAGATATTGTCGCAAGAGCTATATACGATGAAATAAAACAATCCGGCGAAAATTATGTATACCTCGATATTAAGGATATAGGCGAGGAAACATTTAAACAGAGGTTCCCTTCCGTAACGGGCTTTTGCGTCAATAACGGCATTGACCTTGAAAAGGGCTTGATTCCTGTTTCTCCTGCGGCGCATTATGTCATGGGCGGAGTTAAAGTCAACCTTGATTTTGAAACCTGTGTTAAAAACCTTTATGCAATCGGAGAAGCCGCAAGAACAGGGCTTCACGGAGCAAACAGGCTCGCCTCAAACTCCCTTTTAGAGTGTGTTGTGAGCGCAATGGGGCTTTATGATAATTTAAGCTATAAAGATTTATCTGCGCCAAAGAATTATGACGAAAAAATAAAAGACAAAATTTCAACTTATGAAACTCGAGAAACCGTATTTATCGAAGATTCAAAAGAAATTAAGAATAAAATAAAAGACATAATGTGGAGATACGCAGGTATTTTGCGAGATGAAAATTCTCTCAAAAAAGGGTTTTTTGAATTGTGCGAAATAAAAAAGAGCATTCCCGATTCTCCCGTTTTTTCCGATTTTGCAAGTTATGAAGTAAGGAACATGGTTTATGCTTGCGAAATTGTAATTAAATCTGCAATAGAAAGGCGGACTTCAGCGGGCGCACATTTTAGGACGGACACCTATACCGAAAACACTCAAGTTAAAAAGGCTGAGGACATTCAAAGTGGCACATTATCTGTTAAATAATTTTATTATAAAAGAGTATGTCGTAAATGCGCTTAAAGAAGATATAGGTTACGGCGATATTTCGACCGATTACATCTGTGTCGGGCTTGACCCTGAAACCGTTTTCTCCGTTGCCTTAAGAACAAGAGAGGACGGGATTTTTTGCGGCGAAGATGTTTTTAGGGCGGTTTTTGATGTGTTATCGGAAGGAAAAACAGGCATAAAATTTAATATCCATGACGGCGATTTTATGGAAAAAGGCAGTATTATAGCCGAAATTAAAGGTAACCCGAGGCATGTTTTAACCGGAGAAAGGCTGGCTCTGAATTTCGTTCAAAGAATGAGCGGAATTGCATCATACACAAGAAAATTTGCGGATGTGCTTGAGCCTTACGGGGTATCAATAGCTGACACAAGGAAAAACACCCCTAATTTCAGAATTTTTGAAAAATATGCGGCTAAAGTCGGCGGGGCGAGGCTTCACAGGTTTAATTTGTGTGATTGTATCATGTTAAAAGATAACCACATAGCCCTTCTTGGAGGCTCCGTCAAAGATGCTGTTAAAAAAGTCAGGGCACACTCTTCCCATGCTCATAAAATCGAAGTCGAATGCGATAATTACGAACAGGTTGCAGAAGCCGTAAGCGCAGGCGTCGATATTATTATGCTTGATAATATGAGCAAAGATAAAATAAAAAAATGTGTTAATTTCATAAACAAAAGAGCAGTTGTTGAAGTTTCGGGCAATGTTACCCTTGAAACCCTCCCCCTCATTGCAAACACGGGAATTGACGTTATAAGTTCAAGCGCAATTATAGCCCATGCGCCCGTTTTGGATCTAGGGTTCGATTATTTAAATTAGCCTGCTTGATGATACCCATATCTCGCAGCGAAATTTCTGACTGCGGGAGCCGGTGCGAGAGGGGCGACCCGATGAGGGTTGACCCGAAGCACTACAGCGGACGTAATCCGTAAAGCGAGCAGCGGCGGAGCGTAAGAATTATTTGTTA
>CAYUWO010000109.1:0-4992 GCA_964448535.1 uncultured Gammaproteobacteria bacterium
TATAAATCCGTGTTGTATGAACGGTATTTTTTTTGTAACTTTTTTAAAGCTCGTCCATATTAACTCACACTCGGAAAAATTATTTTCTAATTTCAAACCCCCGATTTTATCCCAAACAATCCATGCTTTTGTCGGCTTTAAATATTTTGTGAAGTAATTGCCACCGAATATTATTTGATTCTTTGAAACTCGGAACATTTCATCGAAATAAATTTGTTCGGGAATTGAATCATCCCAATTCTTTTTCGTTATTTCTTTCGGCTTTACTCCCAAACCGTAAGAACCGCCGTCGCAAGAAATCCCGTAAGGCGGGTCGGTCAATATTAAATCAATACACTTGTCGGGAAGTTGCTTTAAAATATCAAGCGAATCGCCGAGAGTGATTTTATTTTTCAATTCTTCCAAGTTCATAAAATAAAAAGCCTTTGTTGTGCGGTTTCGTTATTAAATCGTTCAATGCTTAATTTGTAATATTTTTCGTCTTTTTCTATTGCGACAAAATTTCTTTTTAATCGATTACAAGCAATCGCCGTCGTTCCCGAACCCGAAAAACAATCAAGAACCAAATCATCAATATTCGAAGAATGTTTTATTATTTTTTCAATTATATAAAGTCCCTTTTGATGAGGATGCGTTTCTTCGTCGTGTTGAACGTGTTGCATTTTTAAGACGTTTGAAAAATCGTTTAAATTATATTTCGGGTTTCCTTTTTCCAAAACTAAACAATACTCGGATTGATTCCGAAACCCGTAACCAAGTCCGAAATTATTCTTTACAATGCAAATAAGCATTCGAATATTAAAATCCGTTTCTTTTTCAATAAAAACCCTTAATTTATGCTCAAACTTCCAATTTGTAAACAAATAACAAGTTTTATCGAGTTTTAAAACATCATATAAAATCGGAATTATTTTATAATTTATGGATTCGTCTTCGTTGTTTAAAATGCTTTTATTGTTTCGACCGTAATTACAACCGTCTCCATAAGGCGGGTCGGTTACAATTAAATCAAAAATGCACCCCCCCCCCGAGAATGTCGAGCGAATCGCCGAGAGTGATTTTATTTTTTAATTCTTCCAAGTTCATTTTATTTTTTCCGTATTTACGGAACAAACAATTTTTAACCCTGCATCGCCCGATTCGTCAAAATATCTCGGGATTTGAGAATATGAATCAAGAGTTTTATAATAAATCGAGAGGTTTTTTGAATATTTCTTTATATACTTTGGTTTGAACGGATTCGGCAAATCAACCAAATTATAAAAATCGCTCCGACGTTTGAATATTTCGTCGGCTTTTTGCCCTCTTATGATTTTAGTTTCGTCCCAATCTTGAAAACGCCCTGTCTTTTTTGCGTAAAATAAAAATCTTATTATGTAATGGCGGCAATTCGGACATAAGCCGACGAGCATAATTTCTTTTTTGATTTCTCTTTCGTCATTCAACTTCTTTTTAAAAAATTTTGAACCGGCTTTTAATTTATAGCAGTCAATATACTCGTAAGTTTTAGAGCAAGTTTTCACTTCGTAACTGCAACAATCTAAAATTAAAAAAGCCATCATTTTTCCTCTTTTTAACTTTCCCGAAGAATCGAAGGGCGATATTATATAAGATAGGAGGTTTTAATTTAGATGAAAAAATTACTTTGCTTTATTACGGTTTTTTCGCCCTCGTCCTTCGTTTTGGAACGGGCAAAAGAGCATAACACTCCCCCGCTCCGTTAACTCGGTAACATTCCCGATTGAATTAACCTGTTAACAAAAACAACTTTACAGAAGTTTTTGATTAAAAGTAATGGCAATTTTGCGACTCTTTTTAAAATACAAAAAAAGCATGCCCCGTTTGTTTTTGGCACGCTTTTTGTATATGTATCTTTTTATAAAAAATTTTTCGATTATTTTCTTTTTTAAGCAGGTCGGCTCTGCATTTGCACCGATTATTTGTTTTTATTTTTTTTATTTTTTCTCTTCTTGTTTTCCGTGCTTTTGCCCGTGTCGTCTGCATTTTTAATGGTCGCAAAATTGCGACTTTTTATTTTTTTTAATGTCGAATTTATACACTTGCTTAAATTCGATAACTCGCTAACCAACAAAGAATCGAGATATATGTCGGCGATTTCTTTTGTTGTGCTGACTCCGTACTCTTCCCGAAATTCCTCGAAAACTTTTCGAATTGTTCCGACTGAATAATGTAATTTTTTGGCGATGTCTTCCGTTGAAACTCTTTGAATTAACAAATTCATTATTTTATTTTTTGATTCTTTGCTAACGCCCATTTTTCGCCCTCCGTTGGTTCAATAGTAATCTTAAACAATTCGCCAACCGATTCTGCAAACAATTCGACGTTTTCTTTATTTTGTTTTCTTAAAATCGAAAACATAATATTTTTATTTCCGACAAATAAAATCAACATATAATTTTCTTCGGGTTTAATGTCGTAATATAACACGTCTTTTATTTTTGTATCCCAAGCCGTGAAATCGGGAAATTGATTTAATAACATATAACCTGAAATCATTTGAATCACCATTACAAGCCGAGCCGTTGTTTGATTATGTAATTTCGGAAAATTATTATTAAATTTTACTTCCTTTAATTCCTCTATTTCGTCCCATTCGCTTTCAAGAATTGAATTATTACATTTTGTGCAAATATGAACATAACTCCAAAACGGGGCGGTTTGTTTAACCGTTGCCGTTTCTATTGAGCCGCAATTCGGGCAACGAATTTTTTCTTGATGTGATTCGACTTTTTCGTTTTTGTTTAATTCTGACATAATTCCTCCTTTAAGTTTATTAAATTGTTTATTTGATTTCCGTACTCTTGAACGACTTGAACGGGTAAAAACCCGATAATCCATTTCATAGTGCGAATTCCTTTTGAAGCGTACATTTTTAAAACTTCAATTTCATCATCAATCGCAAACGCAATTTCTCGCCCCGAATCCATAAAAGATTGAACCCGAACCGCTTTACTCTCGGCGGAGCTTGTAAGGTCATTATTCGGTCGAAAACTTATTGTAAATTCCTTGCCGTAAATCAAACCCGTTTTCTTTTGGATGAAATTTATTGTTTCGACTTCAATCAATTCACTTCGAGCCGTTAAAAAATGAATTTTAAAACCGCCCGAAGCCTTAAAACAAAGATATTTATACAAAGGAAGTTCAATTCGGTTTTTATCGGCATTCGCCAAGCGATTAAACACGTCAAACGCTTCATCTTTTGAAAGTCCTTGTTGTTTGATAACATCCCAAATCCATGCGGAATCGATTAAACACCCGTCGAGGTCGCATATTATATATTTTGGTTTAATTTGTTGCGTTGTCATTTTTGCTTCTCTCGTTTTATTATTTGTTTTACTTCTCTATAAGTTAAAAAAATATTTTTGCCGTTTTTGTCTTGAAATACATAACCGCCGGACTCTTCGTTTTGTTTAAAAAAGCAACTGTCAAAAAAGCCGATAAACTTTAATTTCTTTAAATCACAGTTTTCAACAAGCATATTCGCTCCCTTCGGCTTTTAATTCTTTTAGTTGTTTTTCATATTCCTTTTTTCTTTCCAAATAAATTTCACTTGCTCTCGGGTCTTTATTTTGAACCAAAGAACTCAAATATTCGCATTTGAAAATCATATTCGACAAGTATTTTATTTTTTTGCTTTTGGCTTCCGAAATTGTATAAATTTCGTCGTCGTTTAAACTTTGAAAATATTCGGATTCGTCGATTTTTTGAATATCCTCAATATAAACCCCGTCCGAGTTCCAAAATCCGACATCGGCATTTAATTGCTCTTTTGCTTTTCTTCGGTTGATTTCGCCGATAACATATTCGCATAATTTGTAAAGTTTTTCGGTTTCCATTGATTTTATATAAGATGTTAATGTTTGTTTATTCGGCATTATATTTCATCCTCCAATATTTCAAGCATGCGAGTTAAAGCTCCCAATTTGTAATTTACTTCGTTTAATTGCCAACTTGTTAAATCCTCGAAATCGTGTTTATATTGCAATTTGTCGATTCATTTGCGTAATTTTAAGCATTCATTTTGTAAAATCTCATTTTCTCTTGATTGAAGTTTTATTTTTGCCTCTTCCTTTATAAAATCGGGAAGAATTTTCATACAAAACGGACATCTTCTTATTGACATTGTTTTCTCCTTTTATTTTTCTTGTATTTACCGAATTTAATTTGTTTAATTTTGTTTTTGACTGCCGCAATACTTCGGCTCGGAATCATTTCGGCGACTTGGCGAATTGTTTTTTTTAAATAATTTTTGTAAACAATTTCGAGTTCATCGCTCGTCCATTTTTCCCCATGCTTAATCTCCTCTTTTTTCATCCTATAAAACCACCTCCAAAAATCCTAAAATATAAGTTATTACATCAACCGTCCACCCGTCGCCGATAACTCCGGCGGCTTTATTACGGTTTAAAATTTTTGTATATCCTTCGGGCAAAGTTTGAAGCCGTTCGAGTTCCGTTTGGTTCAAGTGCCGACACGACAATTCGTCGTTTAAATCCTCAAAAACAAGTGTAAACATCCCCGTCGTTCTATAACGACGTAACATTTTAATCTTATTTGAATAAGGTCTTGATTCACTTTCCTTAATACAATGAGCCTTTAACCTATCGGCAAAGCCGCTTGTTAAAATACTTTGTAAATAAATCTTTTTATCCTCGGGTTGGGGAATCGCACACGTCGGGAAGCCGAAAAGGTTGTAATTTCTTTCGCCGATGTTAGTCCAATAAAAACGGTTTCTCATTTGAGCCGAAACAAGCTCCGAATTTATATTTACGGGATAAGTTCCGAGAGCTTTTGAAATTGTTTCATAATCTGCAGACAGCATTTCGACATTTTCAAAAAGAAAATACTTTGGCTTTAATTCTTCCAAAGCTCGAACATACTCCCAAAATAAAGAACTTTTTTTGCCCATTAAACCGAGTCTTTCGGAGTGAGCATGCGACAAATCTTGACAAGGACTTCCGCCCTTCAACA
>CAYUWO010000110.1:0-4906 GCA_964448535.1 uncultured Gammaproteobacteria bacterium
CTATAAGAACTATAACTAACGACAGTACTATTGCAAATCTCGGTCTTTCTATAAAAAATTTGGCAAACATTTTTTGATTTTCCTTAACTTAATCTAATGAAGCTTTAACTTTTACTTCTATATCTTCAGCGCTCTCTTTGTTTTCTGTTTTCGCATCCAAGCCGGTTTGACCTTGATCAAGATTGCTGATAATTTCAACCTTAACCCCGTCCCTTACTCCTATAACACCGTCAGAAACAAACTTTTCGCCTTTTTTTATGCCGGATGTTACAAGCCAGTTATCGCCGTTTTGCCCGTCGGTTTCAATCTTTCTTTTGTGTGCGACATTTTCATTATCTACAACAAAAAGATATCTGCCTTCGGTGTCTTGAAGAACCGCTCTTTGAGGAACTGCAAGACGGGTTATTTTTTTGTTTGAATAAACTTTGACGTTAACAAAATCTCCGGGAATTAAAAGAGCTTTAGGGTTCGGGAAAGTCGCCCTTAAAGTAATTGACCCCGTTGTTTCGGATATTACGTTATCCGAAAAATCAGCGTTGCCCGATTGATTATAAACGGTTCCGTCAGGGAGTTTTATCTCGACTTTTATAGGTTTTTTTTGACCGGTTTTAGGTAAAATTTCATCATCTTTTAATTTGCTGTACATGCCGGAATCAAGCGAATATGTGGCATATATAGGGTCAATGCTTACAATTTTTGTTAAAACCGTATTGGGGGATGATAAAAAGTTCCCGACGGTAACAACAGGCAAGCTTATTTTTCCTGAAATAGGGGCGGTTATTGTTGTATAAGATAAAAGCCTTCTGGCGTCGTTTAAAGCAGCTTGAGCAGCTCTGACATTAGCGTTTGCGGTGTCTTTTGCGCTAAGCGCCTGATCGTAGTTTGATTTTGCAATATAATCATTTTCGACAAGTTCTTTTGCCCTTTCATAATCTTTTCGGGCTTGGAACTGCTGTGCCTTTGCGCTTTCCAAATTTGCTTTTGCTCTTTCAACCCCTATTTGAAATTCAGACGGGTCAATTGTGTATAAAACTTGACCTTTTCTAACTATATCACCGTCTTTATAGTGCTGTTTCAATATCATTCCCTGCACCCTTGCGATAACATCCGCAGATTGTACGGCGGTTAATCTTCCGGGGGCTTCGATTATACTTGATGTTTCAATATCAAAGGGTTCGGATATTTCAACTTTGGGAATCATAGACTTTTGTATTGAAACCGCTTGCATTTTCTCGGCGTTTTTTGTTACAAAAAATCTAAAAATAATACAGAAAATTAATATCCCTAAGATACTTAATGCAATAGTTAATTTTTTATTCATTTTCCTCACCATATAATAATTTATATCTGTTCTGACGACAATACATGTATAATAACACTTAAGATGTGAAGTGGGCAAGTACAGCAAACGTATGATTTTTTAAATATTGCCTTTTTGTACAGATAAAATATTAAACTTTAATAGGTTTAAACAATCCCGTTAAAGTATCAAAATATATATAAACAGTTAAAAAGCGAGAATTTAAAAATGGACTTGAAAGAGTATTTAGACTTTATAAATGAAAAAACGGATAAAATTAATAAAAAAGCAAAAAATCCTTTTCTAGAGCAAAATTTTGCCTATAATCCTTTTATAAGCGCAATAGAACAAACTTATGTATGGGTTGAAAATAACGCAAAACCGTTTAATTTTAACAATAAAAGCGGGTTCAAGAAAGGTCTGTAAGCTTTTTTGTAAAATAGTCAAAAAAGATAATGTCGTTTTCGTTTATATAAAATAAAACACGCCCTGACGGGATATCTTTTGTGTTAACAACGGCTTTCAGCCCGCCTTCACCCAAATGGAGCACTTTTATTGCCCCGGTATTTTCAACAAAATTTACATTAAAATTTATTTTTATGTCGTTATCTTCCCCGCACAATTTTATATTCTCGGGACGGATTCCGACGATTGTTTTTGTTTTGTCCGAAAGCGCCTGAGCATATTTTTCGGGGATTTTAAACGAAAAATCTTTTGTTTCTACAAACCCTTCTTTTATGACGCCTTCAATTAAATTCATGGGGTAAGTTCCCGAAAATGAAGCCGCAAAAGTATTTTTAGGGGTCTTAAAAATGTTTGACGGAGTGTCTTTTTGAAAAATGCGCCCTTCGTTTAAAATAACTATTTCATCCCCCATAGTAAGAGCTTCGGTTTGATCGTGGGTTACGTATATAAAAGTTGTATTTAATTTTTGATGAAGTTTTTTAATTTCAACCCTCATAGTTGCCCTTAATTTGGCGTCTAAATTGCTCAAAGGCTCATCCATAAGAAAAACTTTTGCCTCTCTTACGATGGCACGCCCGAGGGCGACTCTTTGCCTCTGCCCGCCCGAGAGCTCTTTCGGTTTCCTTTTTAAAAGCTCCTTAAGCCCTAAAACAGAAGCGGTTTCAAAAACTTTATTTTCAATTATTTTTTTATTAAATCCTCTGATTTTTAGGGGAAAAGCGATATTATCGTACACGCTTAAATGCGGATAGAGCGCATAGCTTTGGAAAACAAATGCGATATCCCTGTCTTTTGGTTCAACATCGTTAACTTTTTTACCCCCGATAAAAATTTCCCCGCTATCGGGTTTTTCAAGCCCTGCGATTATTCTTAAAAGGGTTGATTTGCCACAGCCGGAAGGACCCAGCAGAACGCAAAAGCTTTTATCTTTAATATCAAGCGAAATATCCTCAAGGACTTTTTTTGAAGAACCTTTTGAAATAAAGGTTTTTGTAATATTTTTTAATAAAACTTCTGCCATGGGTTAATTTTTTTCCATAGGCAGCAAAATACAGGTTAAAGTGCCTTGGCTTGGCTTGGAATAAACCCACATATCGCCTTTTAAATTTTTTATATGCCTGTAAGCATACGAAAACGCAAGCTTGGCGCCCGTTAACTTTTTGGTAATATTATCGCTGATATAATAGGGGTTAAAAATATTATCAAGAACATCATCAGGCAAAACAAGCCCCGAGTCTTTAATTTCAAACATCGCATAACGTTTTTTAATGTTTTCATCGGAAACATCATACCCTTTTGATTCCAAAAACTCCAAAGGCGGGTTCCCTACATTCATGGAAATCGTTCCGATATCCGTGCCTTTTAAAGATATATCAAGAATTGCTCTTACAATATGTTCGATAATAAATGCGTCTTGATATGCCCCTCTTGTAATAAAGGATGAAAAATCATAGAGAAAAGAAAGCTTTTTCTTTGCGAAAGGTACTTCGAGGCTCTTTGCAATATTTGTTAACAAATCTCCCATATCAAACTTTTTATATTCATAATTATACAGATTTGATTCCGCTTCAAAATATTTAAATAACCTTTCTAAATCAAGGCGAAGCTCGCTTGAGCCTTTATTTATAATTGAAGCGTATTTTTTCTGCTTGTCGCTTAAAACTCCGCCCACTCCGTCATTAAGGGCTTTTGAAAAGTTGACGATTGAATTTACAAGCGAAAAAATTTCAGGGGAAATCTCTTTTAAAAATATGTTTTTTTCGTCAATGATTTTTTTTGCGATTTCAAATTCGCCGCTTATCATATTTTGCATTTTATAATTTTGGGTTACGTTTCTTATTGCGACATAAACTTTGTCGTTTTCTTCGCTTTTTGAAGCGGAAACCTCAACCCAAAGGTCGTCTTTTTGAGATTTATCGGGGTATGAAACTTTTGAAACGGACAAATTAGAACCCGAAACAAGTTTGTTTAAAAGCCCCGAACCCCCTTGAATATATTGGGAAAAATAAGCACCGGTCAAATCGGGCTTTGAAACATTCAAAATTTTAAGCGCTTTTTCATTTGCGTCCAAAATTTTTCCGTCTCTGGATACCACAATAATTCCGTCAGGGTACAGCTCAAAGATGTTTTCTTGCCTTGGCTTTTGTTTAAAAATTGAAAAAGGTTTCATTTATGTTCCGCTTTATTACAGTAATCTCTTTTGAATCATATCATAGCGGCTGTAAAATTCAAAACAAATTACTGCATATAGACTATTGAAAGATTGTTTTATTTTCTTTTTTTGGTAGTATTTTTGTGTAAGAAGTATGATTTCTATATCTTTAACACTAAGTAATATTTATATGATTGCAGGGTTTCTCTTATCCCTGTACACATGTGTTTCAAACGATGTCATACAAACTTTGGGAACTTATTTAAGCGCAAATCAGGAAAAACCGTTTTGGATACTATGGATTTTCTCGGGCTTCGTTCTTGCTTTAACTTTTATTTTGGGGTGGTATTTTAACGGCGGAGATATGTCTTTTGGCAGGCTTGAGAGGATTCCTTTCGCACAAACTTTCTATTGGTGGCATGTTTTACCCCCTGTGCTTTTAATTTTTTTGACAAAAAAGGGGATTCCCGTTTCCACAACTTTCTTAATTTTGTCCGTTTTCTCATCGGGGCAAGTTATCGGGCTTATGCTCGCAAAGTCGTTTTTTGGATATCTGCTCTCTTTTGTGGTTGCCCTTGCCGTATATTTTATAATTGCAAGACCGGTTGAAAAGATATTTCTTTATACGAGAAATAAAAAAATTTCAAAAAAATGGCATATCGCAAAATGGTGCGCCACGGCGTTTTTATGGTCGCAATGGCTTATGCAGGATGCTGCAAACCTTTTTGTATATCTTCCAAGACGGCTTAATTTTACACAAATGTTGTTATCCGTTTTTGCTTTTGTAATGCTTTTAGGGATTGTATGCTACAAAAAAGGGGGCGAAATACAAAACATATTAAAATTAAAAACAAATACTCAAGACGTCAGGTCGGCAACCATTATAGATATAATTTATGCGGGAATTTTGCTTTACTTTCAGCGTGCAAACAATATCCCCATGTCGACAACTTGGGTGTTTATAGGGCTTCTTGCGGGAAGAGAAGTTG
>CAYUWO010000111.1:0-4821 GCA_964448535.1 uncultured Gammaproteobacteria bacterium
GTCCATAAACTTATTATATCTCTTTTTTAATTATTTTAAAAAATTCTTCAAGCCTTTTTTTGTCCGAAAGATAAAAAAACCCTATTAATACTTCAAAGGCGGTAGCTTTCCTGTGAATATTCTGATTAGATTTTTTCTTTACCGTCAAGGGCAAATTTCTCCCTCTTTTTGCAAGTTCTTTTTCATTTTCTTTTAAGTAAGGCTCAATTTTATCAAAAAGGTCTGCTTGAAAATCCGCCCTGACAAGTTTTGTTGTTTCAATATGGAGCGCTTTTTGTGTGTTTGCCTTATCAATTGCAATTTTTCTTGCAAAAACTTCCCAAACAGCGTCCCCCATGTGCGCAAAATGTTTTAGGTTATACTCTTTCATTTTTAAAATTTTAACACAAAAAAGTTTAACAATTCTTAATAAAAGGCTCTAAACATGTAAATTTATTAGAAAAAACAGACTTTATTTGATTGTATGGATACAAGAGATTAACACATGAGGTTTGTTTTATGAGTATAAATAATGTATCAGCAATATCAGACGCACTTAAATATGTTGGCGGGCAAGATATTCAAACCCAAAAGGCAAGCATAGCGCAGGATATTAAAAGCTCTGTTTTTAGTCCGGCAACCCTTATTTTTGGTGGAATAGAGGGTTCCTCCGCTCTAAAATCAAGCCTCAACATTAATTCTCTTAAGGATTTACCGTCTGCATTAAAAGACGAAGAGAAAATGTCTAAATTATTAGAAAGCGATTTTTTCACTAAATCAAAAAAATTATCAACAAGCATTTCATATCAGGCGGACGAAGCGGTAAAAGCTGCAACAAAAGCGGCAAAAGCAGGTGCCGAAAATGTCGAAAAGAAAGGTCTTGCAAAGATATTTTCCACTGTAGGGAAGCCCTTTAAAAGCATAAAAACTGCCATTTCAAGCGGTGCTGCCGAATTAGGCGAAAAAGCGGGCTCAATTGTAATAAACGAATCAGGAAAAAAACTTGCCGAAACAGGTTTTGCAAAGGCTCTTTCCAAAGGCGGAAAAATCTTAAAAGGCACAGGCGCCAAAGGCATGATGATTTTTGAAGGCGTGCTTGATTTATTTACGGAAGTTGCCCCCGCATTTAAAGCCGGCGGAGCAAAATCCGGCGTAAAACAAATCGGCAAATCGGCTCTTAAAATTGCAGGTTCAGGCGGCGGTTGGGCTGCCGGCTCGGTTATAGGGGGGGCAATCGGCGGAACTGTCGGCTCTGTTTTCCCCGGGGTCGGAACGGCTATTGGTGCCGGTATCGGTAAATTTTTGGGCGGCATGGTAGGTTCTGCGCTCGGAAGCGGAGTTGCAAACAAAATTGCCGGAAAATCCGAAGTTGAAAAAATCCAAGAACAGCAGATTGATAACGCTGCGGTTGAAGTATCCGCAGACAAGGCTTCAATGGATGAATTAAGAAAACTCGTTTCATCTCAAATTCAATACGAAGCTGAAAACGGAACGTCGGATGCCGACACCGAAATTATGGCTCAATATCTTAACGAGGGCGTATTTGGCACGGAAGATGACCAACAAGACACTCATTCAAGCGGCTCGGCAGCCGAGAGTGCGGACAATTCTTCTTTTGAGCAAAGCGTTCAAACAAATCCCGTTTCGGATGATTATTGGACAGTTGCGACACAAAAAATCCAAAACGGCGATACCAGCGTATACAATATTTCAGACGATAAACTAAACTCTGTGTTTTCGGCAAGTGAAACGATTTCTTCAGAAGTCTCGCCCAATGCGGCAATGCCCGAAGAAGAAAAAGAAGAAGTAATTAATTACTTTGGTTGATAAAAG
Organism: uncultured Gammaproteobacteria bacterium; assembly: GCA_964448535.1. GTDB lineage: Bacteria > Cyanobacteriota > Vampirovibrionia > Gastranaerophilales > Gastranaerophilaceae > Galligastranaerophilus_A. The sequence continues at coordinate 1,813 of CAYUWO010000111.1, forward strand.
GGCGCTTTAGCCTTTTTATTATTGTATAACGCTTGATAAAGCCATCAAATTTTCGTAAGGGACTCCCGCCTCGGATAACTCTTCTGCAGACAGCCCGAACAGAGTTATTAGCCTTAAGACCGGCTCGTTGTCGATTGATTTTTTGACAAGCTCCGAAACCTTTGTAACGGCACTTTCACGTGTCATATAAAGGTTTGAGTTTGATTTATGTAAAATACGTTTTTTAGCCTTTCCCATTTCATGTTAAGTATCGCTAAAACTTTCTTTTATGTAAATCATTTGTTTTTAATTGTAAAGATGTTTTATTTCATTAGATAAAACAAAGCAAAAAACTTTTCTTTTATGTGTTTATATAATTGTAACGGTGTGAAGGTGCGCATGGAAATTTCATCAAAAACTCCCGAATATAAAATGAAAACTCGGGAAAATTCTTTAAATAACGCTTGCGGGCAAAAAAAATCCAAAACAAATAAAGACGTTTTTAAAGATACCCCCGTAAGAAATTTTGCTTTTACCGATGAAATCGGCGAAGCACTAAGACCTGTTCTTTCGGCTTCTTCAAGCCGTGTTGTGCGTGCGCTTCCAAATTTTGCATATATTCCGGCTGCCGCTTTTCTTGCTGCTGATGTTGCGGATAAATATAAAAACGGCGATGAACGCACGGGGCAAAAATCTGGGATAAAAACCGCAGCTAAGGAAGCCTTATATCAAGGCGTTGTGAGCATTATAGCTCCTGCTGCCATTATACGCGGCACCCGTAAATTTTTAAATAAACTTTCTGCGAACCCGCCCGAATTTGTAGTTAAAAACGCCAAAAAAGCTAAAGAGCTGTTATCTAAAAACAAAATCGGAACCAAAATAGCGGAGCACTCAGGCATGATAGGGAAAATTGCCGAGGCGGCAGTTTCCGTTATCGCAGTAACTCAACTCTCAAAGCCGGTTGACCGTATTGTTGATAAATTTTTTAATAAACCAAAAACAACGGATTAAAGTTTTGGTTAGCTGTCTAAAATTCCGCTAAGCTCTTTTTGGAAGGGCGATATTTTTGCAAGTTTTTTAATAAGCGCAGGCATTTTATCTATAAGATAATTAACCTCTTCTTCGGTATTGTATCTGCTCAAAGAAAAACGAATGCTCCCGTGAAGGGAAGTAAACGGGGTTTTCATGGCTCTTAATACGTGGCTTGGCTCAAGACTTCCCGATGTGCAAGCGGAGCCTGAACTTGCGCAAACTCCGATTTCATCCAGATGAAGAAGAATTAACTCCCCTTCGATATATTCAAAACCAATGTTGGTTGTGTTCGGGACCCTTAATTTTGTTCTTGAATTTAATTTAGCATTTTTAACATTGGTTAAAATCCCTTCTTCAAGTTTGTCACGCAGGGCTTTTACTTTTGTATTTTCAAAATCAAGATATTTTAAGGCAATTTCTGCCGCTTTGCCCATCCCCACAATATAAGGGACATTTTCGGTACCTGCTCTTAATCCTCTTTCCTGATGTCCGCCCGTTAAAAGGGAGGAGATTTTGTTTCCTTTTTTTATATACAATGCGCCAACGCCTTTTGGAGCATGAAATTTATGACCGGAAACCCCTAAAAAATCAACATTTGTATCTTTAATATTTATAGGGATTTTCCCCGCTGCCTGAACGGCGTCCACAAAAACTTTCGTATCGGGGCTAATTGATTTTACAATTTCTGCCGCTTCTCTGTATGGATAAATTGCTCCGGTTTCGTTATTTGCCGCCATAATTGAAACAAGAGCCGTATTTTTATTTACCTTTTGTTTTAACTCTTCAAGGTCTAATTCTCCATTGGAATCAACCCCGATGTAATCGGCAGAGTATCCCCTTTTTTCAAGCTCTTTATAAGTGTTTAAAACACAGGGGTGTTCAACTTTTGTTGTTATAATATGTTTTTTTGAAGGATTTGCGCTCAAAGTGCCGTATATTGCCGTATTTGCGCTTTCTGTGCCACAGGAGGTAAAAATTATTTCTTTTGAATCTTGCGCCCCTAAAAAGGTTTTAACTTTTTCTCTGGCTTCTTCTATTGCATCATGTGCCTCGCTTGCTATTTTGTACATGCTTGAAGGGTTTCCGTAATTTTCTTTAAAATAAGGCATCATCTCTTCAAGGACTTCAGGAGCGACTTTTGTTGTGGCGTTATTGTCAAAATATATATTAAACATTTTTAACCTCTATTACCGTGATATCCTTATCCACCATATATTTTAATGTTTTTTCAACATAGCTCTTTAAAGATGCGGAAGCGTTTGAGCATGAAATGCATGCCCCCTTTAATTTAACGTAAACATCTTTGCCTTTAACGTCGACAAGCTCTATTCCGCCGTCGTCTTTAGCCATTGTCGGCACAATTTTATTTTCAATAACGCTGCTTACTTTAATTGCAAACTGCACCGGAGTTAATTCCTCATTTTTAGGCGTTTTATCTTCTGTCATGGAATTAATTATTGCCTGTATATTTACTTTACACCTTCCGCAGGCGCTTCCGGCGTAAGTTTTATCCATAATGTCCTCAACGGTTCTTGCGCCCTGTTCCACAGCTTCTCTGATTGATTTTTCCGTTACCGACATACAGTTGCAAATTATTTTGTCGGTGTCATTTTTTCCGATTTTGTATCCGTAATAATTTTCAAGAGCGTTTTCAAGCGCTTCTCTTCCCATAACCGAGCAGTGTGTTTTTTCGGGAGGCAAACCGCCCAATTTGTCAATAATATCCTTGTTGGTAATTTTTTTAACTTCTTCAAGGGTTTTGCCGATTATCATCTCGGTTAGCATGCTGGAAGATGCAACCGCAGAGCCGCAGCCAAAAGTTTGAAATTTTGCGTCAACCACAACATCATTTTCAATTTTTAAATACAATTTTAGAGCATCCCCGCAAGTAAGGGCGCCGGCTTCGCCAATTGCATCGGCATTTTCAATCGAGCCGACATTTCTCGGATTTTTATAATGATCCTGCACCGTTTCAGAATATTTCCACATGATTTTTCC
>CAYUWO010000112.1:0-4537 GCA_964448535.1 uncultured Gammaproteobacteria bacterium
TTACATCTCCATGTCCTGCAATTCCGACAACCAGAGTTGCAAAAATTAAAGGCGCAATTATCATTTTAACCATTCTTAAAAAAGCGTCTGCCGCAGGCTGCATTTTTACGGCATATTGAGGGCAAAGCCACCCGAATATTACGCCTAAAACAAGCGCCAAAAATATAAAAAACGTAAGCTTTGAGTTTTTAGACAAAAACAAACCCTCTCACATTTAAAACTACCGTTACGAATGTAACATAAAAACGTTATTTTTTAAAATTTTTAGTACATTCAAGTAACCAATTGTAAACATCAATTGTTGTTTGAGCTATGCACAACTCTCTGTTGACAAGGCTTTTTATTGTTTCTTTAAAACACCTTAATAACGCAAGGTTAAGCCCTGATTCCCCCTTGTTGCCGTCCAATATTTTTAAAATTTCCGCTCTGTATTCTGAATCTCTTGTGTTTTTTTCAATTTTATCCGCAAGAAAAATTATTTTTTCAAAAAGGCTCATATTCACTCTTCCCAAAGTGTGCCACCTTATGGCGGAAAGTATTTCTTCATCGTCTATTTTAAATTTATTTTTCGCAAAATATTCTCCAACGGGCGCATGGAATGTTTTATAGTTTTTAAGTTCGCCCTCCTCAACATTTTTTATGTTTTCTTTTATATATTTTTTAAGATCTTCTACCGTAAGACACTTCGCACAATCGTGCAAAAGCCCTGCAAGCTCGGCTTTTTTTTGATTTAAATTAAATCTTTTTGCAAGCTCGCACGCTTCGTCCCTAACCCCCAGTGTATGATAAAAACGCTCAGGTGTAAGCTCGCTTTTCAATATTTTTTCAATTTCCGTAGAGTCCATTTTCTTTAATATACCTTTCAACTTTTTCATCAACCAGCCCTTTAACGGATTTGCCCGTTTTGATTTTTTCTCTTATTTCGGTAGATGAGATATCAATAAAATCAATGCTGTCTGCGATTTCAAAATCGTATCCCGAATTTTTCATATTTTCAATTTCAAATCTGCATTCCCCCCTTCTTTTTAAAACAATAAAGCGGAGGTTTTCTTTTAAAAACTCGGGGTTTTTCCATTCGCCAATATGTTTAAAAGCGTCAAAACCTATTATAAAATTGAGCTTTTCGCCTTGCTGCCGCAATTTTTTTATTGTTCTGTAGGAATATGAAGGGCGGGGCAGTTTAAATTCAATATCTGACACTTTTATTTCATCATTCTCAATTAATTTTGCCATATTCAGCCTGTGAACGGGAGCAATTTCGGGAGTTTTATGGGGCGGATAAGCGGCAGGAACAAAAACGACCTCGTCAAAACCGAACAGTTTTTTAACTTCATAAGCCGTTTTTGTATGTCCTTTGTGAGGGGGGTTAAAAGTTCCAAAATAATAACATTTCATAACTTTTATAATACAATAAAAATATGAATAATTTAGACAGTCTTACTTTAAAATTTTTTTGCGAAGAAAACGCCGATTTTTTTAAACACGGCACAATTCAAAAAATACAAATGCCAAAAAGGGCTGAAATCCTTTTTTATATAAGAAACAAGGGGCAAAACAAAAAATTCTATATAAATATTGACCCTAAATATCCGCACTGCTGTTTTATAGAAGATAAAAAAGACTATCTGGTTAAAATCCCAAAAACTCCGCCCATGTTTTGCATGCAGTTGAGAAAATATCTGGAAGGGGCGCAAATACAAGACTTTAGGCTCGTTGAATATGACAGAATACTTGAATTTTATTTTTGCGCAACAGATGAGTTCGGCGCCGAATCATCAACCGTTTTGAGCGTTGAATTAATGGGGAAATATTCTAATGTTATACTCTACAACAAAAAAACAAAAATAATAATAGGTTCCTGCCATAACGTATCTTATGAAAAAAGTTCCGTCAGGGCGGTTTTTGGCGGAATTAACTATATTTATCCCCCAAAACAAATAAAAAAAGATATTCTAAAAACTTCTTATGCGTCTTTCTTGCCCTTAAAAGATGATATTCCCAAAAATTTTTACTATTTTTCAATTCCTTTTTTTGAATTTTTAAAAAACAAGGTTAAAACCGATGAAGATCTTTTTAATATTTTGCAAAACGCTGCGTATAAGCCTGATTTAATAAAAGAATATCACGGGGGCGGCACGGATTTTAATTCCTTAATTTTAAACTATTTTTCTAAAATTGTTACCTATGATATTATTGAATCAAAAAGAAAAAAACTTATAAAAATCATGAACAATAAAATAAAAAAGCTTGAAAATATTATCGGGGAAGAATTTGACACAGAAAGGTATGAAAGATATAAAAGAAGCGCAGATAAAATTATTGAAAATATTCACCTTATAAAACAAGGGCAAAAAGAACTTGTTGATGACGGGGTAAAAATTAAGCTTAACAGCAATTTAACCCCCTCCCAAAATGCGCAAAGATATTATAAGCTATATTCAAAATTAAAATCGGCAAAACTTTCCGTTGAAAAAAGAAAACGGGAGGCAAAAGAAAAAGAAAACTATTTAAAAGGCGTTTTATTTTCCTTAGAAAACGCCCGCAGTTTAGATATTTTAGATGAAATCGAACAGGAAATTGAAGAGTATATTATGCAAAAACCCTCCAAAAAACAAGAAAAAATAAACGTTGAAACTGTTTTATTCAAGGGGTTTGAAATCCTTGTCGGGAAAAACAATAAACAAAACGATTTAATTGTAAGAAAACTTGCTTCAAGCGAGGATATTTGGTTCCATGCCAAAGGCTGCCCCTCATCCCATATAGTTATTAAAACTAAAAACGGAAGATCTGCCCCGCCGGATGAGATTATATTAAAGGCGGCAAAAATCACAAAAGAAAATTCGCCCATGAAGAATTTATCCAAAGCAACCATTATCTATACAAAAAGAAAATTTTTAAAGCGCCCGCCCGAAACCCCCTTAGGATATGTAACATACAGGGAAGAAAAAGAGATAATTGTATAAATTATTTTTTATATTAAAATCGTTTTATAAGGAGAAACAATAATGAAAATAGGGATTTTAGGGCTTGGCAATCTTGGACGCGGCGTTATAAACGCAATTAAACAAAATAAAGACACGGAGCTTGTTTGTGTTTTTACAAGAAGAAACCCGAAAGATACCCAAGTTGAATTAGGGATAAAAGTTGAAAATATTTCACAGATTGAAAATTATAGAGATGAAATTGATGTTTTAATTTTATGTGGCGGAAGCGCAACTGACCTCCCCGTTCAAACTCCGCAATATGCAAAAATGTTTAACGTGATAGATAGTTTTGACACCCATGCCAAAATTCCCGAACACTTTAAAAACGTTGACGAAGCTTCAAAAAAGGGAGGCAAGGTTGCCGTAATATCCGTCGGTTGGGATCCGGGGCTGTTTTCTTTAAACAGATTGTATGCCAACGCAATTTTACCCAATGGAAACGATTATACATTTTGGGGCAAAGGAGTCAGCCAAGGACATTCCGACGCCATAAGAAGAATTGAAGGGGTAAAAGACGCCAAACAGTATACAGTTCCTGTTCAAGCGGCGATTGATTCGGTTAAAAATTGCGAAAACCCCGCTCTTACGCTTAGACAAAAACACACAAGAGAGTGTTATGTTGTTTTAGATGATGGCGCTGACCCAAAAAAAGTCGAAAAAGAAATCGTAACCATGCCAAATTATTTTGCAGATTATAACACAACGGTTCACTTTATTTCAGAAGATGAATTAAAGAAAAATCACTCTAAAATTCCCCATGGCGGATTTGTTTTAAGAAGCGGAAAAACGGGCAAAAACCTTGAAAATAACCATATTATCGAATATAGTTTAAAGCTTGATTCTAATCCGGAATTTACATCTTCCGTCCTTGTTGCATACGCAAGAGCCGCATACAGAATGTTTAAAGAAGGGCAAACCGGCTGTAAAACCGTGTTCGATATACCGCCGGCGTATCTAAGCCCAAAATCGGAGGAAGAGCTAAGAAAAGCATTCCTTTAAGTTATAATTCAGACGCCATTTTTAGGAGGAACCTAAGTTTTTGGTTATCTAAATTAACTGCGATTTTAGAGAGTCTGCCTAAAATTTCATCTCTTTGCATATCATCATGAAAGTTGAAAAATAGCGAACAGTCTACATTTAAAGCCACAGAAAGCCTTTCAATAAGTTCCGATGAAGGAAAACTTCTTGCTGTTTCAATATATGAAATGTGTCTTGGGGCGACATTTACAAGCTCTGCAAGCTCTTCCTGAGTTAAGCCCCGAGCTTTTCTGATTTCTTTCAGCCGTTTTCCAAACCCCTTTTTTATGCGCATTTTTATTTCCTTTTTGACTATAATAAGATTTATTTTCAAATCTTAACAGGAAATATAAAATAATATTTTTACTATTTTTTAGAACAATCATATAGAAAAATAATTTTAAAGGTGATATAATTAAATAGAATAACGAAAAAATTTATAGAAGTAGAAAGGTACAGTATGAAAAAAGGGTTTACTTTGGCGGAATCTCTGATTACTCTTGTCATCATAGGAGTTATCGCAGCGGTTGCCTTGC
>CAYUWO010000113.1:0-4267 GCA_964448535.1 uncultured Gammaproteobacteria bacterium
ATATTCAAATCCCCTCTACCCTTCTTGCTCAAGTCGATTCATCAATCGGAGGGAAAACCGGACTTAACACAAGCTTTGGGAAAAACCTCGCAGGTGCTTTTTATCAGCCGCAATCAGTTTTAATTGATACGGCGCTTTTAAAAACACTGCCCGAAAAACAGTTTCTCTCGGGGCTTGGAGAGGTTATAAAATATGCTTTCATAGAGAGAAATTGCAGCGAAAATAAAAAACTTTATCTTTTTGATTATCTTTTAAGCGCAGATAAAAACAATCTTGATTATGAAGAAATAGTGTACAGGTGTGCGGGGTTGAAAGCTTCCGTTGTTTCAAAAGACGAAAAGGAAGGGGGCTTAAGGGCGGTTTTAAATTTCGGACACACATTTGCCCATGGGATTGAAACAATAACAAATTATAGTGCTTACCAGCATGGCGAGGCGGTTTCCATGGGCATGAAATCTGCATTTGAGCTTTCCTTAAGGCTTGGTATAATTAAAAAAAATTATTATGATGAATCCATGGCACTTTTTAATAAATTTAATCTTGCTCCTGTATATAAATCGAATTGGGATAAAGACCGCTATATTGAAATTATGAAATCTGATAAAAAGGTTCAATCTTCTAATATAAGGCTTGTTTTGCCCGTTTCAAGGGGTGCGGTTGAAATATTTAGCGATGTCAATATAAACGATATTAAATCGGTTATATAGTTAAAATTTTGCCGATTGCAAAAATCCGCATACCCCTATATTTAAAAGCTTTTGCAAAACCGTAAATTGCATTTTTTAAATACGGCTTAAATTATATCAAAGCCCGTGTATTTTCTTAAAACTTCAGGGATAATAACATGCCCGTCTTCTGTTTGAAAATTTTCAACGATAGCTGCCCATGTTCTTCCGACGGCAAGTCCGGAGCCGTTTAGAGTATGGACATATTCAACTTTGCCTGTTTTTTTGGAACGATATTTTATATTTGCTCTCCTTGCCTGAAAATCGCCAAAATTAGAGCAGCTTGAAATTTCTTTATATCCGATGTAAGAGGGCATCCAAACTTCAAGGTCAAAACATTTCTTAGCCGAAAATCCGAGGTCGCCCGTGCAAAGCATAACTCTTCTGTAAGGCAAATTAAGCAATTCGAGCGCTCTTTCCGCATTTCTTGTTAATTTTTCATGTTCTTCAGCGCTTGTGTCCGGAGCGGTTAATTTAACAAGCTCAACTTTATTAAATTGGTGCTGGCGAATCAGCCCCCTTGTGTCTTTTCCTGCCGAACCTGCTTCCCTTCTAAAACATGGAGTGTACGCCGTCATATATTTAGGAAGCTCATCTTCCGATAATATCTCCCCGTTGTATATGTTTGTAACAGGAACTTCAGCGGTTGGGATTAAATATAAATCGTCGTTTTCACATTTAAACATATCTTCCCTGAACTTAGGAAGCTGCCCCGTGCCTGTCATGGCGGTTGAATTAACAAGGACGGGAGGGAAAATTTCCTCATATCCGTGTTCTGATGTATGCAAATCAAGGAAAAAGTTAATTATCGCCCTCTCTAACCTTGCGCCTTTTCCTCTATACAGAGTAAACCTTGTATGAGCGAGTTTAACTCCTCTTTCAAAGTCGAGAATGTTAAGTTCCTGTGCTAAATCCCAGTGAGGTTTTAATTTAAAGTCCGCTTCCGCAGGCTTTCCCCAAACCTTCAAAACGGGGTTTTGGCTGTCGTCCTGCCCCGTGATAACGTCTTCTGCGGGCGTATTCGGAACGGTTAGAAGAAACTCTTTTTGAGCGCGGTCAAGTTCTGTTTGTTTTTCTTCAAGCTCTTTTATAGTTTCTCCGATAGCCTTAACTTCTTCTTGAATATTATCCGTGTTTTGCCCCTCTTTTTTCATTTTGCCGATTTCATTCGACATGGTTTTTCTTTTTTGACGCAATTCATCCGCTTCAAATTGAATTTTTCTTCTCTGTGTGTCTATTTCGAGAACTTTGTCTATTGATAAAGTGGGGTTTCTCCTTTTTAAAAGTTCATTTACCTTGTCGGGGTTTTCACGAATAATTTTGATATCAAGCATGGTTTTCTTCCTTAATTTTTTCTATATAACTTTTTAATTCTTTTATCTGTTTCGGTTTTAGGCGTTTAACTTCGCCGCGCTTTAAGCCTATCACATCAACGGTCGCATGTCTAATTCTTTTAAGAGAAGTAACTTTGTGCCCTATATATTCGAACATTTTTCTAATCTGTCTGTTTAGCCCTTGGTACAGGGTAATTTCAAGAACGGTTCCATTTGATTTTTGTTCTAAAATTTCACAGTCGCAGTATGCGATTTTTCCCTTTTCAATTTCAACTCCTTTGGCTAAAATTTCAAGCTCGGAGTATGTAATTTTAGAATCAGTTGTAACTTTATAAACCTTTGAAACCTTAACGGACGGGTGTGTTAAATCGTAAATTAAATCTCCGTCATTTGTTAAAATAATTAATCCCGAGGAGTCTTTATCAAGCCTGCCGACAGGCTTTAGGTGCCACAATTCTTTGGGCAGATAATCATATATTGTTTTTCTTTGTTTTTCATCGTCTTTTGTCGTAATGCAGCCGGTCGGCTTATAAAATTTAAAGTAATCGTATCTTATAATTTTAATCGGTTTATCATCCACGCTTACATGGTCTTTTGTTCTTATTTCAAAACCTAAAGTTGTTACAACTTTGCCGTTAACTTTCACCCTGCCGGATAAAACGAGTTCATCCGCTTTTCTTCTTGATACGGTTCCCGATTGCGCTATATATTTGTTTATTCTCATAGAAAAGGATTTTATCATGAAATAAAGAATGTATAAATATTAAAATTTTGCATGATAAAATATGGTTAAAATTAATAGTAACAAAGGGGGAAATATGATTCCGATTTTAGATTCCAAAAGACAATATGAAACAATCGGCGAGGAGGCAGAAAAAGCTGTTGTTGAGGTTATGCGCTCCGGTCAGTATATTTTGGGCAAAAACAACAAAGCCTTTGAAGAAGAAATTTCAAGATATTTGGGGGTTAAGCATGCCGTTTGTTTAAATTCCGGCACCGATGCCCTTCATCTTGCGCTAAGAGCTTTGAATATAGGAAAAGGCGATGAAGTTATCACGGTTGCTTTTACTTTTGTTGCAACAACCGAATCTGTTGAAATTGTCGGTGCAACTCCTGTTTTTGTTGATATAGACGAAAACACATTTAATATGGACGCATCCAAAATAGAAGAAAAAATTACTCCTAAAACCAAGGCAATTTTGCCTGTTCATCTCTATGGGCAGCCTTGCGATATGGATAAAATTATGGAGATTGCAAAAAAACACAATCTTTATGTAATTGAGGATTGCTGTCAGGCAATAGGCGCCGAATACAAAGGTCAAAAAGTAGGCACTTTCGGAGATATCGGCTGTTACAGCTTTTACCCCACAAAAAATTTAGGCACAATGGGGGATGGCGGCTTAGCAATTACGAATAATGAAGAAATTAAAAATCGTATTGTTGCTTTAAGGAACCATGGCGGCGCAATCAGATACCATCATGATGAAATCGGGGTAAATTCGAGGCTGGATGAAATTCAGGCGGCAATTTTAAGAGTAAAGCTCCCCCATATTGATTCTTGGAATAAATTAAGAAGAGAGCATGCGGCATATTATAACGAGCTTTTTAAGGGGGCTCGGGGCATAGAAACTCCAACAGAGCTTGATAATACCTATTGCGTTTATCACCAGTACACAATTAAAATTCAAAACAGGGATGAGGTTCATAAAATGCTTCAAGAAAGAGGAATCGGCGCAATGATATACTATCCTATTCCTCTTCACTTTCAAAAAGTGCATGCCCACTTAGGTTTAAAAGAAGGATATCTTCCAAAAACAGAGAAAAATACAAAACTTGTTCTTTCTATTCCTATGTTTGCGGAAATTACAAAAGAAGAACAGGAAACTGTTGCAAAAACAGTCATAGAATGTGTCAGAGAAACCATGAACATCAAGAAATAAGCTTTTAGTCTTTATTTAAGCAAAATTTATTGATGTCGTTAATCATAGAATAAAAAAATCCCGTCAGGATTCTGACGGGCAATTTTGGACTTAAATAGAATGGAAATAAGTGGAGTGTAGAGAATAATATTATGCTCTTCCTTCTTTGGATTCAGAAAGAAAATCAGAGAAGGCAAAAGGGTTTGAGCCCTTTTTATCTTTATCTATATCAAATACGTTAATGCTGTCATAGGTTTCATCCGCTTTTGAAATAATGTCGGCTTTTGCT
>CAYUWO010000114.1:0-4030 GCA_964448535.1 uncultured Gammaproteobacteria bacterium
ATCATGCTTTGCATTTATAACGATAATGATATTATAAAAACGGCAGGATGCAAAAGCATTAGACAAAATGCGCCGTATGCTTTCAGCCCTTGGCGCAATAACGGCGCCAAACATTATTTACAAATCTTAATATGGAACACATGATAAATTGATTCGTGCTAGTATAAGATTGTGGTTTGTTTTGACCGTTTTAAAGTTTATAGGAAACATGTTTGATGGAAGAAATAAAAGTATATGCGTTTGTGCCCGCAAAGGCTGCCAGCGAAAGAATAGAAAACAAAAACACAAGAATTTTATCGGGGGAGAGGCTCTATGTCAAAGCCCTGAAAACATTATTATCATGCAAAGAAATTGACAAGGTGTTTTTGGATACAGAATCCGAAGAAATGTATAATCTCGTTGACTATCTTCCTATAGAACACATGAAAAGAAATCCCGAGCTTGCAAATAACAGTACGGACGGGCATCAATTATTTTTAAATGAAGTTAATTCTTATCCTGACGCTGATATTTATGTGCAGCTTTTATGCACATCGCCGTTTATAAAACCTGACACAATAGACAGCGCCATTAGAATTTTAAAAAACAACAAAGTTTATGACAGTGCAATTTTAATGCAAAAAAATAAATTTTATTTTTGGAAAGATAACAAGCCCGTTTATGATATAAACCACATACCAAACAGCAAAGATTTAGACGAAACGCTGATGGAGTCTATGGGCTTATATATTTCTACAAGGGAAAGCGCCCTTATGACAAAACGCCGGTACGGCAACAACCCTTATATGATTTTTGGAGAGCTTGAAGAAACTGTTGATATTAACAATAACGAAGACTTGTCTTTTGCGCAGACTTTTGCGATTGGCAAAAAACAGCAAGAGAATGCAAAATTGAACCTGATAAAACACCTTGCCACATCTTGTATATTGTCTGATATTATTGACGACCTTAATTTTGAAACAGGAATATGTCATGGGGCGGTTATCAACAATTGGCAGTGTAATATTTCTGACGCAAAGGTTTTGGGCAGAGCTTCCACTCTAAGATTAAGAGCGCTTGAGGACAAAGAAGACTTCCATGGAATATACAAAGCTCTCAATTCTTATAAAGAAGTTGCGGAAAATGATATTATAGTTGTTGAAAATGAGCTGAAAGATTACGCCTATTTTGGGGACTTAAATGCCAGACTTGCGATAAGAGCAGGGGCGGCAGGGGTTATAGTTGACGGCGCAACCAGAGATTTAAAACAAACCCAAAACCTTAATTTTCCCGTATGGGCAAGAAATTACAACGCAGCTGATGTAAGAAAAAGGGCAACTGTTGATTACATTAATAAACCCATAGAAATAAGCGGAGTTAAAATTACCCCCGGAGATTTAATATTTGTTGATGAATGCGCCGTTGTGGTAATTTATAAAGAAACAGAAAATGCTGTTTTAGAAAAAATATTATCTGTTGTTGAAAACGAAAAAAATATTGCAGGCAATATATTATGCAATGTTGAAGTGGATACAATCCTAAAGACCCACGGGGGGGGGGGGATTCTAAATCTGATTCTGCCCTTCCGTGCAATAAACACCCCTATTTCTTATTCTGCATAAAATCTGCGCCAAAAAATAAAACATTAAGATATATACGTCCGTTAGAATGTAAATTCCGACGGGCGGCTTAGTTTTGCAAAAAAACGGAAAAACAAAGCCGTAAACGTTGCGAGATTTATATCCGCAAAATACATACGGTTCAAATGACAAAAACAATATAAGGTTATCCATAATGGGGAAAGTTATTAAAGCGGTAATTCCCGTCAGAGCGGGCTCTCAAAGAGTAAAAAACAAAAACATAAGACCTTTTGCGGAAAGCAGCTTATTGGAAATTAAAATAAAACAGTTGCAAAAAGTAAGCGGATTGGACGGCATAGTTGTAAACTCGGATTCCGATGAAATGCTTGATATTGCGAAAAATTTAGGGGCGGAAACTTTTAAGCGTGATAGCTATTATGCTTCCTTTAAGGTTCCAATAAATGAAGTTTATAAATATATTGCGCAAAATACCCAAGCTGATGTAATTGTATATGCGAACGCAACAAATCCTTTATTAAAAAATGTCTCCGTTTCTAATGCTATAGAAAAATTTTTAAACAAAAACCCGATTTATGATACGCTCAACTCTGCGCATTTAATAAAAGAATTTTTATGGCTGAACAATAAGCCGATAAATTATGATTTGTGCAATATGCCAAGAAGTCAGGATTTGCCCGATATTTGCGCCCTAAATTTCGCATTTAACATATTTGAAAGAAATTATGCAATAGAAAAATCTAGCATAGTTGGCGAAAATCCGATTTTATTTCTTTTGGATGAAATTGAAGCCATAGATATTGATAACGAGATAGATTTTGAATTTGCGGAATATATGTACAAAAAATACAGGGTGTATTAACTATGGGCAATATAAAAATTTTAGATTGTACATTAAGGGACGGCGGTTATGTAAACGGGTGGAATTTTAGCGTAGAAAAATCTAAAATAATTATTAATTTGTTGCAAAAAGCAAATTTGGATTATATTGAAACGGGGTTTTTCACAACGGAAAATTCCGATAAAAATAAAACGCTTTTTGACAGCTTTGACAAGGTAAAAAATTTTTTACCCGCCGGATATGATAAAAAATCTCTGTTGGGCATGATAACTTACGGCAAATTTCCTCTTGAGTCGGTACCTGACATAAAAGATTCTCCCATAGGTGGATTACGTGTAATTTTTAAAAAAAATGATTGGGACTGTGCATTAAATTATTGCAAAAAAATAAAAGAAAAAGGATATACTCTGTTTATTAACCCCACATTTACCGACCAATACTCAGATAAAGAGTTGCTTTGCCTTTTGGAAGAAATTGAAAATATACATCCTGCCGGCGTTTCAATAGTTGATTCCATGGGTGTAATGAAAAAAAGAGATTTGCTCCGGTTGTTTTATCTTATTGATAATAACTTAAGCGGTGATATTGCCCTTTGTTTCCACTCTCACAATAATTTACAGCTTTCTTTTTCTAATGCGCAGAATTTAATAGAACAATCGGCAAAAAGAACAATTATTATAGATTCAACGGTGTTTGGCATGGGCAGAGGGGCGGGGAACCTTTGTACCGAACTCATTACCCAGTATATTAACGATAATTATAACGGAAAATATGACATTGTTCCCATACTAAAAATAGTTGATGAACAAATTAATCCTATTTTTGCGCAGACACCTTGGGGATATTCCGTCCCGTATTATTTAGCCGCTATAAATCATTGCCACCCGAATTATGCTAAATATCTCGTCGATAAACAAACTGTTCCCGTTGAAGTTATTAATCGGCTCTTAAAAAAAATTCCCGATGAAAAAAAGCCTGTTTATGACAGTAATTTAATAAAACAAATATATCTTAATTTTTCCAATTCTATTGATGATACTGATACATTGAACTACTTAAAAGATTTGTTGTTTAATAAAAATATTTTGATTTTAGCCCCCGGGAAATCATTAATAAGAGAAAAAGATAAGATTATTAATTTCATTAATAAAGAGAACCCTTTCATAATTTCTTTAAACTTTATACCTGAAGATTACAAGCCAAATTTAGTGTTTATAACCAATATGAAACGCTTTGAGTCTTTGCCGGATGATGAAGAGGTTCCTAAAATAATATCATCCAATATTAGCACCGTTTTCAAAAATACAAAGATAATCAATTATTCTTCTTATTTAAACAATTCTGCGATGTTTGATAACGCAGCGCTTATGTTACTTAATCTTTTAATAAAAATTGGCATAAAATCGGCTAATGTTGCGGGTTTAGACGGATTCTCAAATATCCGGTATGAAAATTATGTATCAAGCTCCCTGATAAATAACTCAGGAGCCGGCGACTTTGACAAGAGAAACGAAATTATGATATCCGAGCTTAACAAAGCATCTAAATCAATAAAAATAAATTATATAACTGAAACTTTGTATACCCCCCCCCCCCAAGCAAAAATAGCGAT
>CAYUWO010000115.1:0-3936 GCA_964448535.1 uncultured Gammaproteobacteria bacterium
TTAAATCAGAGGCCCCTATAGATAGGTTTTATGTTAAAAAGAATATGGATGAAATTAACTCATAAATTACGCAGACAATTTGAAATTTCGTGTCTTATAATGCCCATTTCAAAAAGCATGGGAAGCAATCCCGTTTTGCTTGTTTTTGGTCTTTTACGGTTTCTGCGGCGCATTTAAGTCTTGTTTTGCATGCCAATAAAGATATACTTACAACAATTTCAATAAATAATACAAAAAACAAAACAAAGGGCTCCAACGTATGTTACAAAACTTTCAAAAAAATCTGTTTATTATAGGAATTTGCGTTAAAAAAAGGAATATAGAAAACAAGGGTAATTATAATTGCCGGCTCAGATGGTACAAAAAAATTTGAAGGCAAGATAAAAACTTGGTATAAAAAACTTAAAAAGAAAATACTTAACAAAATCAATTTCTGCAAAAGGTCTTTTATAAGGTTTCAACATTAAATAAGAAACCTTATAAAAAATGAAGATATTTGCAATTCAAAGGCGATTTGACGGTTTAATAGCCGTTAATATAAAATTTTTAAACGTAAAATACGGGTTTTCATTTAATCCGTTACCCGTATTTTACGTTTAAATACAAAACTAAAAGTTAAGTCCGGCTTCTCTTGCGGCGTCAGCTAATGCACGAACTCTGCCATGGAAGAGAAACCCGCCCCTATCAAAAACAACGTCTTTTATTCCCTTTTCAATTGCTTTTTTTGCGATATCTTCGCCGACAACCTTAGCGGCGTCAATATTTCCGCCATGGGGCAATTTGGGAGTCAAATCTTTTGCCTTTGTTGAGGAAGAAACAAGAGTAACGCCCTTTGTATCGTCAATAATTTGAGCATAGATATGTTTCAAGCTTCTGTACACAGCCAATCTTGGACATTCAGCAGTGCCTTGAATTTTAACCCTAACTCTTGCGTGCCTTTTTTGTGTTTGTTCTTTTTTATTAACCAATTTAATCATTTTTTTCCTTTCACCCGAAACCTTCTTGAAATTCAAGGGTTTATTTAGGCTTAATTACTACTTCTTACCTGTTTTACCGGCTTTACGTCTTACGTATTCGCCTTCGTATCTAATGCCCTTGCCTTTGTATACTTCAGGCGGGCGTTTTGATCTGATTAGCGCAGCAATATCACCGACAGACTGCTTATTTGAACCTGAAATCGTAATTTTGGTGTTTGCTTCAACCGCAATGTGAATCCCTGCCGGAGGTTCAATTATAACAGGGTGGGAATAACCCAATTGAAGGTTAATCGCACTGCCTTGCATACTTGCTCTGTAGCCAACCCCTTGAATTTCAAGTTTTTTCTCAAAGCCGTCCTTAACGCCTTTTATAACGTTCGAAACAAGAGTTCTTGAAAGCCCGTGTAAAGAACGGGATTTTCTGTCGTCGTTAATTCTTGTAAGGACAACATGATTATCTTGAAGTTCTACTTTAATTTCTTCTCTTATTTGAACCTGTTCTTGTCCTTTAGGACCTTTTGCGGTAACAAGATTATCCTTTACCGCAACTTCAACCCCTTGAGGAATTTCAACAGGCAATTTGCCGATTCTTGACATTTTTATTTTCTCCTTTTGCTTTGATTTAGCGGGAACGCTTCGGGAAAACCCAAATCAACCCATATTCTACTACCAAACGTAACAAAGAACTTCGCCGCCGATATTCTCTTTTCTTGCGGTCTTATCAGTCATAAGCCCTTTGCTTGTCGAAACAATTGCAACTCCTAAACCTCCGAACACTCTCGGAAGATTTTTAGCCTTCGAATAAGCTCTTAACCCGGGGGTGGAAACCCTCTGTAAGCCCTTAATAACGGAATCATTGCCGACATATTTTAATTCAACTTCAATAACCTTGAATGAATCTTTTTCTTTAATTTTATAATCAGAAATATACCCTTCCGTTTTTAAAAGCTTAACCATTTCAACTTTTAACTTCGAAGCGGGAATTTCAACTGTTGCATGATTTACCGAGCTAGCGTTTCTGATTCTTGTAAGCAAATCTGCAATAGGGTCTGTAATTGTCATTTTCTCTCCTTTACTACTTGTAAGCGTTTCTTACAGTTTAGCTAATAAAACTCTCCCTATTTTTTATTTAAGGAGAGCAAACAAAATTATTTTACCATGAAGCTTTTGTAACCCCGGGTAATAAACCTCTGTGGGCAAATTCTCTTAAATGGATTCTGCAAAGACCGAAATCTCTGTGAAACCCGTGGGGTCTGCCGCAAATAGAACAACGGTTGTGAAGCCTTACTTTTGGATATTTGCCTGCAGCCGCAAGTGCTTCTCTTTTTTGTTCTTTATCTGTCATAGATTTTTTAGCCATTGTTAACAATTCTCCTTAGTGTTTTTTAAAGGGCATGCCCAAATGTGCAAGCAAAGCTTTTGCCATTTCATCATTAGGCGCCGTTGTGATAATGGAAACATTCATACCTTTTACGATATCAACATCTTCATAATGAATTTCAGGAAACAAAGATTGTTCCTTTAAACCAAAAGTATAGTTTCCTCTGCCATCAAAACTTTTGGGGGAAATTCCTCTAAAATCGCGAATTCTGGGGAGAACAACGCAATTCAGTTTTTGAAGGAAATCATACATTCTGTCCCCTCTCAATGTAACCATAGCTCCAACCGGCATACCTTCTCTTAATTTGTATGTTGCAATTGATTTCTTAGCTTTGGTTGCAAGAGCTTTTTGACCGGCAATTTTTGTTAATTGCCCCACGATTGACTCGGCGAGTTTTGAATTGTGGGAAGCTTCCCCTACGCCCATGTTGAGGACAATTTTATGTAATTTCGGAATTTGCATATTGTTTGATAAATTAAATTCCTTTTTTAATTCAGCTCTAATTTCATTTTGATAGCGCTCTTTTAAGCTTGTTGTCTTTTTTGTAGCCATTTTTTTATTCCTTAATTTAGCCTATGAGGCTTTGCCTTAATTTTACCTCAAAAATAAAGCCTGTCAAACCTCAGGTGCCGTCATTCCCGTTTAGTGTTTATACATCCAAAGTTTCGTTGCATTTTTTGCAAACACGAACTTTTTTATCGTTTCTTATTTCGGTTTTAATTCTTGTTGCCTTTTCACAAGCGGGGCAGACAACCATAACGTTTGAAGAATCAATGTAAGATTCAATTTTATTGAGTCCGCCTTCAATTCCTGCCATAGGATTGGGCTTTTGAGCTTTTGTTTTCATATTGACCCCCTCAACAAGGACTCTGCCTTTTTCGGTGTCAACTTTTTTAATGTTACCAATTTTACCTTTGTCTTTACCGGTCAAAACAACAACTCTGTCGCCGGTCTTTGTATGTAAAGTTTTTTTATTTTCCTGTTTCATCTTTAATTTCCTTATATAACTTCAGGTGCTAAAGAAACTATTTTCATATAGTTCTTTTCCCTTAATTCTCTTGCAACAGGTCCGAAAACACGCGTGCCTCTCGGGTTGCCGTCTTTATTGATGATAACCGCAGCGTTGTCGTCAAATCTTATAACCGAACCATCGCTTCTTTTAATATCAGCTTTTGTTCTAACAACAACAGCAGTAACAACCTCAGACTTTTTAACCGTCATGTTGGGGGTCGCCTGTTTAACAGTTGCAATGATAACATCGCCAACCCCTGCATATTTTTTGCAGGAAGAACCCATAACACGGATACACAAAAGCTCTTTTGCGCCCGTATTATCAGCCACTTGTAATCTTGTTTCTTGCTGTATCATTTCTTTTTACCTTTATTTCGTTTATGTTTACCCAATACAAATTATTTCTTTGCTTCGACAACTCTATCTAAAACCCAACGGACAGAACCTGAAACAGGTTTGTTTTCCAAAATTGTAACAACGTCACCCTCTTGGCAAACATTTTCAACATCACGGGCTTTATAATTTTTTGTCCAAATCATTCTTTTTTTGTACTTGCTGTGCGTCTTA
>CAYUWO010000116.1:0-3818 GCA_964448535.1 uncultured Gammaproteobacteria bacterium
CTCTAAAAAAGATGGAATCACGGACAGAGGACATCAAAATTACGCCTCAAGATATTCAAGAGCAATTGCGTCTAAATTTTTTAATAACGAATACACAAAAGACAGGCTATTTGAGCTTGTTGACAACCATCATTGGCTTGAAGAGTATTCTAAAGCCGAAAATAAAGATGAAGCTTCCAAAAAATTTGCATACAGATTCCGTCGCCCCGGAGATTTTGAAATTGCAAAAATAATGGCAAGGTCTGATTTAATGAGCGTCGGGGATGAGTTTTACGAAAAGCTGAAATCTTGCCTCGATAAAGATAAAATGGAACCGATTCAAGAAAATTTGAATAAATTTTATTCATCCGGAAATGTTGTGTTAGCGGATTATTTTGTTAATAAGAAAAATCTTGACAAATTTAAGCAAACTTTTGACGGAAGAGAATATAAAGTTATAGATTTTCATAACATTGACGATGAAGAGGACATGTGGCAGTATGGGTTTTACCACGGAAAAACAAAAAAAGAGTTAAATTTTCTTGTTCACATGGTTCCCGATAATTCTCTTGAAGAGTCGCTTTACAGATTTGGCAAATTGAGCGATATTTCAAATAAAAGCGTTATTTCTGAGTCGCTTGTATCTTCGGCAAAATTCAACACATACGGGTTCAGACAATTCGGGTTTATGCTTAACCAGCCAAATGCCGATATTATTAATGCTTATCCCTCAAACCAATCCTGCGGGCATATTAAAGACGAGGAAAACGCCGTTGAACTGGTTTTTGAAACTAATCATGCAAGAAATTATTTTAGGGAAACTTTTATAAAGCAGCTCGGCGCAGAAAACGTATCGGATAAAGAATACGGAGAGTTTTATAAAACACATCTTGCAAATAAAAACTCCTTTAGCCAATTTATTGATTCAAAAACATACTCTCTGGGGGATAAAACATTTGACGGCAAAGAGCTTAGAGAGGCGCTTATTAAAACACAGGAGAGCTTATTGCCCAAAACCTCTCAAGACGGGCACAACGAAATTGTCGGATACTCTCCGAAAATTTACGGGCTTGTAGCAAAAGTAAACAGCCTTAAAGAGTGCCCGAAGGCTTTTCTTGATTTTGCATACAAAAACGACTTGCCTATAATTTTACTTTAGTTTTAATTTTTGTAACATATTTTTTAGCTTAATTAAAAATTAAGTGTTGACGCCAATTTTTGTTTATATTAAATTTATTTTGCATGCAAGTTGTGCATATTAGTTTAAGTAACAAAAGTTGGAAATTGAAACAATGGAAAATACGTCAAAAAGGCTGAGAATCAGAGTGTGTTTAAAGGCATACGACCATAAATTAATTGATTCTTCCGCTCTTAAAATTGTGGAAACCGCAAAAAGAACCGATGCAACGGTGTCGGGGCCGGTTCCTTTGCCTACAAAAAGAAGAGTCTATTGTGTTTTAAGGTCGCCACATGTTGATAAAAAATCACGTGAACACTTTGAAATGAGAACTCATAAAAGGATCATAGACATCTATGATCCTACCCAGCAAACCACGGAGGAGCTTTCGAGAATGGATCTTCCCGCAGGGGTTGACATCGAAGTTAAACTCTAAGGCTTGTTTTCACATAGCTTAAATTGATAATTGAATAAAAAGAATGTGAACTGTAGATAAGGCGGAGTTTTTGTAAAAACAAAGCCTTGAAGTTAGTAGTAACAGAGAAAAACCAATTAAATGGCAGCTCTCACAACAGAAAGGTAAAATCGAATGACATTAGGTGTTATCGGAGAGAAACTCGGGATGACGCAAGTGTACGATGAAAACGGCTTGTGTATACCGGTTACGGTTATTAAAGTTGAACCTGCTACCGTTTGTCAGATTAAAACCATTGAAACTGACGGATATAACGCAATTCAGGTCGGTGTTATCAACGCCAAAGAAAAACATTTAACCAAGGCTCAAATCGGACATTTCAAGAAAAATAATCTTGAAACTTTCCGCCATCTTCAAGAATTTAGGGTTGATAACCCTGCCGAATATTCTGTCGGGCAAAAAATTGACTTAACGATTTTAGCGGAAACCGCTAAAGTTGATGTTACCGGTAAATCTATCGGCAAGGGTTTTCAAGGCACCGTTAAACGCCATAACTTCTCAAGAGGTCCCATGGCTCATGGTTCCAAAAACCACAGAGAGCCCGGTTCAATCGGCGCAGGAACAACCCCCGGTCGTGTTGTTAAAGGTAAAAGAATGGCGGGCAATATGGGCAATGAAAAAGTTACAACTTCAAAACTTTCAATTGTTAAAGTTGACGCCGATAAAAATTTGTTATTAGTTAAGGGCTCAGTTCCGGGTCCTGAAGGTAAATTGGTTACAGTTAAGCCTTCAAGAACAAAATGGAATTAGAGGTAATTAAAAATGACTCAAAAAACATTATTAAACATACAAGGAAGCCAAATCGGCGAAATGAATTTAGATGATTCGGTTTTTGCCGTTGAACCCAACATCCATGTTATGCATTTGGCTCTTAAAAGACAGTTAAACAACGCCCGTCAAGGGTCTGCCAACACTAAAACCAGATCCGAAGTTTCCGGCGGGGGCAGAAAACCTTGGAAACAAAAGGGCACAGGGCGTGCTCGTGCGGGTTCAATCAGAAGCCCGTTATTTGCCGGCGGCGGCGTTTCTTTCGGTCCTAAACCGAGAAATTATGAAATTGCCCTCCCCTTAAAGGCAAGAAAATTAGCTTTGAAATCGGCGCTTTCCGCTAAATTAGAAGCGTTTACGGTTGTTAAGGACTTTTCCGAATTAACTGAACCAAAAACAAAAGCTATGGTTAAAATTTTGTCTGACATTAAAGCAAACGGAAAAATTTTAATTATTGCCGATTTAAAAGCCGATGAAAACAAAAACCTTGTTTTGGCAGCAAGAAATATAGCGTCGGTTAAGCTTTTGTTGCCTTCAAATTTGAACGTTAAAGACTTAGTTGAAGCAGACACAATCGTTGTAACCGAATCTGCCGTAAATGAAATTACCGAAAGGCTGGTAAAATAATGGCAAAGACAAGAACTAATAAAGAAAAATTATATGATGTAATTAAAAAACCTATAATTACCGAAAAATCTATGACGCAGGTTCAAGAGGGGCAATATACTTTTGAAGTTGATAAAAACACCACAAAAGTAGAAATCGCTCAGGCAGTTAAACTTGCTTATCCTGACAGAAAAGTTAAAAAAGTCAGAACTATCTATATGCCTTCCCACACAAAAAGGCTGGGCATGAAATATGGCAGAACACAATCGGGTAAGAAAGCCATCGTTACTATCGAGGGCGAACCTATCCAAGAATTAACGGGAGTATAGACAAATGGCAACTCGTAAAATAAATCCTACTTCCCCCGGTCAAAGAGGTATGGCAAGACCTGATTTTGCTGAAATTACAGCTAAGGCGCCCGAAAAATCTCTTCTTAAACCGATTAAGAAAACAGGCGGAAGAAACAATACAGGAAGAATAACAACAAGACACATAGGTGGCGGACACAAACGCAAATACCGCATGATTGATTATAAACGTGAGAAATTCGGCATAATCGGTTTTATTAATTCAATTGAATACGATCCGAACAGGAATGTCAGAATCTCTCTTGTAGTATATGCTGATGGCGAAAAAAGATATATCCTGACGCCTGACGGTTTAAATGTCGGCGATACAATCATCTCCGGTCATGATGTTGATATTAAGACAGGTAATGCGCTTCCGCTTGAAATGATTCCTTTGGGAACAATGATTCACAATATCGAACTTGTCCCCGGACGCGGTGCCAAAATGGTTAGAGCAGCCGGAAAC
>CAYUWO010000117.1:0-3804 GCA_964448535.1 uncultured Gammaproteobacteria bacterium
GACTGGGCATTCAGGCATTTGAGCCAAAGCTGGTTGAAG
Source organism: uncultured Gammaproteobacteria bacterium (assembly GCA_964448535.1). Taxonomy (GTDB): domain Bacteria; phylum Cyanobacteriota; class Vampirovibrionia; order Gastranaerophilales; family Gastranaerophilaceae; genus Galligastranaerophilus_A. The sequence goes on from CAYUWO010000117.1 coordinate 40, forward strand.
GGAGAGCAATCCAGCTCCACCCGCTTGTTTGTACCGCATTTAACGCAGACTTTGACGGCGACCAAATGGCGGTTCATGTCCCCCTTTCGATTGAAGCTCAAACTGAAGCAAGAATGTTAATGCTTGCAACAAACAATATTTTAGCGCCTGCTAACGGCAAGCCTATTATTACGCCGACACAAGACATGGTCTTGGGTATTTATTATCTCACAATTCTAAAAGACCCGAATGCGCCCGTTAAAGGTTATTTTCACAACTTTATGGACGCAATCTCCGCTCTTGAATTAGGCAAAATTAAACTCCATGACAAAATAGTTGTCAGAGATGAAAAAGGAGAAAGAATTGAAACCACGGCGGGAAGAATCATGTTTAATGAAACGTTAAGAAAATCGGTTCTTCAATAGGTAAAAGATTAAAAAGAGGAAAAAATCAGATGAATACATTAACTCCCGAAAAAAAGAAAAAAACAATAGATTATATAAACACGATTGTTGATAAAAAGGGTTTGAATAAACTTCTGGCTCAAATTTATCTTGAATGGGGCGGGGCAAAGACCGCAGAACTTGCAAACAACCTTAAAAATTTAGGTTATAAATTTGCAACCAAAGCGGGCACTACAATTTCAATCCATGACCTTTCTGTGCCCTCCGTTAAAGGCGAGCTTTTAAAACAGGCGCAAGAGCAAATTGAACAATCTACTTACCGCTATTTAAAGGGGGAAATAACAGAAGTTGAAAGGTATACAAAAGTTATTGACACATGGTCTGAAACCACGGCTAAATTAACCGAAGAAGTTGTTAAAAACTTTGACAAGTTAAACCCCGTTTATATGATGGCATTCTCTGGCGCAAGAGGTAACTTGTCGCAGGTTTCGCAGCTTGTCGGCATGCGCGGTTTGATGGCTGATGCGCAAGGGCAGATTATCGACTTGCCTATTAAATCAAACTTTAAAGAAGGTTTATCCGTAACCGAATATATTATCTCAAGTTACGGCGCACGTAAAGGGCTTGTTGACACGGCTCTTAAAACGGCAGACTCCGGATATTTAACCAGACGTCTGGTTGATGTTGCGCAGGATGTCATTATAAGAGAAGCGGATTGTCATACAAATAAATCAATTAAATTAACCGCAATCACGGACGGCGAAAACGTTATAGTTCCTCTTGCGGATAGGCTTCTCGGAAGAACCGTTGCGCAGGATATTTTAGATAAAGACGGAAATGTAATAATAACAAGAAACACCACAATTAACAGAGATGATCTTGCTAAAATTAAGGCGCTTGACCTGCAAGAGATTGATGTAAGGTCAACTTTAACCTGTGAACTTGAATACGGCATTTGTCAAAAATGTTACGGCTGGGCGATGACAACTCAAAAACTTGTGGACATAGGCGAAGCAATCGGCATTATTGCCGCTCAGTCAATCGGGGAGCCGGGCACACAGCTTACAATGAGAACTTTCCACACAGGCGGCGTATTTAAAGGCGCAGGGGCAATGAAACACGTTGTCGCTCCGTTTGACGGAGTTATTGATGATGATGTTAAAACCCGTGAAATGAGAACAAGACACGGCGATATTGTTCAAATAGCGATAAAAGAAGCCAACGTTACAATTAAAGACGGCAAAAAACAAGAAATTCTCCATATCCCAATGGGAGCAAAAGTTTCTTTTACTAAAGGCGAGTCTCTCAAAAAAGGCGCCGAAATTGCCGAGTTTGAGCCCACATCAAAAGGCGACGGGAGCCGTTTAACCGAAAAAGCTACAAAGGATATTACCTCGGATATTGCCGGCGAAGTCGTTTTTGAAGATTTTATTGCGGATGAAAAGAAAGACAGACAGGGAAACATTTCAAGAACCTCAAACAAATCGGGTATCGTTTGGGTTTTGGGCGGAGATGTTTACACCCTTCCTGCCGGTTCAAAAATTCTCGTATCTGACAATCAAAAAGTCAAAAAAGGTGAAAAACTTGCAGAAACTTTGATTGTATCCGAACATGGCGGCGAAGTAAGAGTTAACAACTCTCTTGAAATTGAAGAAGTTAAATTTGAAGGCAAAAAAATTAAAAAAATTGTCGCCGGCAAAGAGCTTACAATAGTTATAGCTTCAATTCAGCCCTCAAACGCCGTATTTGAACAAACTAAAAAAGAACAAATCTGGCATGTTCCAACAACAGACGAAAGATATATCGTTAAATGCCCGATTGATACAACGGTTGAAAACGGCATGATAATCGCAGAGCTTATTGATGACGAACACAAAGTAACATCATCCGGAGAAATCAGATACAACGGCATTGAAGTCGGGGAAAATCAAGTTGTTACAAAAGGGGGCGAGGTTATCTTTATCCCCGAAGAAATCCATCAGATTTCAAAAGATTCTTCTCTTAAGCTTGTTGAATCCGGAACCTACGTTGAAGCAGGCACCGAAGTTGTTAAAGACCTCTACACACACATTGACGGTATTGTTGAAATCAAAGAATTTAACGACATTATCCATGAAGTTGTTGTTCGCCCCGGAGAATTGTATACTCTTGATTCGATAAACGACCTTAAAGTTGAAGAAAACGAAGTAGTTAGGGCGGGCACGGTTGTTGCAGGAAAAATTAAAGCAAAAGTTGACTCTATCGTTACAATTGTTGAAAATGATAATGATATGCTCGATGAACTTGATGATTTAGACGAAGAAATCACCGAAGATATAGTCGATGAAGATTCGCTTGATAAACAACAGGTTCAAATTCTTGTAAGACCGGTTCAAAGCTTTATTGTAGAGCCAAAAGACGTTTCAATTGAGTTTGAAACAACTGATGAAGCTATCGAAATTCTTCCTTTAACCCAGCTTCAATTTAAAGACGGCGCAAGAGTAAGAAGCCTAGACGGCGCAGTTTTGACAAGAACGAGCTTGGTTCTTTCAATGAGCGGTTATTTAAGCCATTTGAAAGGGCTTGTTGAGTTAAATAAAGAGGGCGACTTAAAGATAGTTGTTCTTGAAACCTTAATTGTAAGACGTGAACAAGACGACGCTTCAAGGAGTTTGTCCTCAATGCAGACCGAATTGCTTGTTGAAAACGGTCAAATTATTGAGCCCAGAACACCGGTTACAAAAACACAGGTGCTCTCTGTTAATGATTCCGTGGCAAGCATAAAATCAACTGATAAAGACTTAAGAAGGCTTCTTCTTGTGTCTGAGAAAAATGAACAAGTTATTCCCATTGAAGGAAAAGCAACCGTTAAGGTTGGCGATTTTGTTAAGCTTGATTCGCCCGTTGCGTCTACCGGCGAAACCTCTCAATGTTCGGGGCTTGTTATTGGAGTTGATAAAAGTTCGGTTACGATAAGAGTCGGACGTCCGCACTTAATCAGCCCCGGGACTTTGTTACAGGTTGAAAACAATGCGCTAATTCTAAGGGGCGATTTGCTCGCAACATTGGTCTTTGAAAGACAAAAAACCGGAGATATCGTTCAAGGTTTGCCGAGAGTTGAAGAACTCCTTGAAGCAAGAAAGCCGAAAGATTCCGCAATTGTTGCCGAAGAGGACGGAATTGCCGAAATTGAAGTCGAGGACGATGTCGCAAGACTTTATATAGTCAACGAAAATGGCAGAACGGAAATTAAATACCCGATTGAATCGAGCGTAATAGTTAGCGACAAACAGCATATCACAAAAGGGCAGGCGCTTACATCCGGCCCCTTGAATCCTCATGACGTTATAAGATTGAAAGGCACATTTGCCGCTCAACAGTATCTTGTTGATGAGGTACAGAG
>CAYUWO010000118.1:0-3781 GCA_964448535.1 uncultured Gammaproteobacteria bacterium
TGCTAGGACTACGCTCCAGAATTATTTTAACAAATAATTCTTACGCTCCGCCGCTATTTGCTTTACGGATTACGTCCGCCGCAATTGTTTCGGCTCTCCGCTCATCGCGGCTCGCCTTCACACCGGCTCCCGCATGCCGCAAATGCTTCGGGTCAACCCTCATCGGGTCGCCCCTCTCGCACCGGCTCCCGCAGTCAGAAATTTCGCCATTTTAAAAAGAGGGTTTTTGGGTTTTGTCTTTTAGAGAATTTTTGCATAGGAAAAATAATAGTCGGAATAATTTATGGAGCTTTTATTTTGGGCTTAAGTTCTTGACTTGTGTTGGTTTGTATTTTATAAATTAAAATATGGAATCTTAGGTCAGAAACGCTGTTTGGCATGTTTTAAATTAGCATTACTTGCGCTTTTTAAGGCAAAATTTTTAAGATGAAAAAAATATTGATATTATTTTTGCTGTTTTTTACGCTTCCTTCAATGGCGATTGAGGAGGACGTTTTTGAACCCGAAGAAACGCTAAAGGAAGGCGAAACCTTAAAAGAAGAAGTCATTACTCTTGGCAAGCATAAAAAAAACGGGGCTAAAACGCCGCTTTATGAAAAAGCGGAATTTGTCAGACCCGAGAATTTTCTTGATGAAAGAAAAAAAATTATATTCGAGGACAGTTTCTTAAATGAATTATATGCTGAAGCAAGATTAAACGGAACGGTTACTTTCGAAGAAGATGAGGGCGACAAAACATCAACATTTCCCTATAGCACAGAGTTGCTTTTAGGTGGCAGATTCGACGGCAAGTATCATTTTATGACCCAGTACGACTTTGCAAAAGACGGCTCGGGGTTTGATAATAAATTTACATCAAGGTTCGTTCACCTCTATCTTGAACGAAACATAAATGAAAACCACAAAATAAAAATCGGAACATCCCGCGCCCCGATTGGTTATGAAGGCTCAATCAGCGCTTTTAATATTCCTTTCGCAAAAAGAGCGCAAATATCAAGAAATTTTGGCAACGCAATTGCTACAGGAGTTTCTCTTCAAGGTTCAATTAATGCTCTTGACTATGATATCGGCGGATACACTTCAACAAGAAACACTCAAGGGTTTAAAGACGGGGGCGAATTTATCGGAAGAATAGGGTTTGAGCCGTTTTATAAAAAGGAAGGAAGCCCGCTTGAACATTTGAAAATTTATGCCGGAAGCGACATAGGGCATAAAAGCGAAAATTACGGGGTTTATTTTGCCGCCCTCAATTATAAATATAAAAACTTTCTGTTTTCCGCAGAATACGCATGGGCAGACGGCTCAAACGGAGGCGGGTCTTTCAGCTTAAAAAAAAGACAGGGCGCTTTTGCAACAATCGGATGGGACATAACCCCCAAGGTTCAACTTCTTGCAAGATACGATTATTTTGACCAAAACATGAAAAAATCAGACAGCGCAAATTATGAATATACTGCCGGAATAAACTATTACATTATAAAACAAAGGGCGCGTGTCGGGTTAAATTATACCTTTTCGGAGGATAAAATGACCGGACACAACAAAAACAGCGTTTATTTATTGACCCAGTTTCTTATATAATATATAATTCAACTTATGTTAGGAACGATTGTTAACGTTTGTGCCATAATATCAGGCTCTCTGACCGGTTCTGTTACGAAAAGGGGAATTAAAAAGGAGTATGAAGTGGCGCTTTTAAATTCTATCGGATTATGTGCGTGTTTGCTTGGGATAAGCACATTTTGCTCTTCAATTTCAAAAAGTTCTTACCCTGTTTTATTTATACTTTCAATTTCAATAGGAACTTTAATCGGAACAGTGTTTGATATTGATAACAAATTTAATAAGCTGACCTCTAAAATAGGCGGAAGCGACCTTGCAAAAGGGCTTACCACGGCAATTTTATTGTTTTGCATAGGCACTCTCTCCATTTTAGGACCTGTTCAAAGCGCACTTTATCATAACAACACTTTTTTATATACAAATGCTGCTCTCGACTTTGTAACCTCTGCAATTTTGTCCTGCGCTTACGGGTTCAAGATAGCATACAGCGCAATAGCACTTTTTATATGGCAAGGCTCAATTTATTTTATAAGCCTGTATTTGGGCAATATCATTTCAGACAAATTTTTCTTTGAGCTTTCTGTTGTTGGCGGGATTTTAATTTTAAGTTCGGGGCTCTCTATTTTAAAAATAAAAGATTTGAAAACCTTAAATATGTTGCCTTCACTTTTTGTTGTTCCTGTTTTTTGGGCGGTAATTCATTTTATAAAAGCTATTTTTTATATTTAAACAGGATAAATTTTTCAAAATATTCGATTGAATCTCCCGATATGTAGACAACATCAAAATTTTTCCATAAGTTAGCGTTTACAATGGGCAGAAACGGGTTGTACACAATAAGGGTATAAAAATCTGTTTTCTTGTCGGCTTCCCTTAACTTTTGAAAGTAAGCATCCCAAATTTCATAATCAAGAGGTTCCCTCATATCCTTCGTCCATACGGTATATTTAAAGGGTTTGCCCGACCTTATCCAATATATACCGTTTGGTTCAAGATAATAATTTATAGCAACAGCATAATTTGTAGTGTTTGTAAAAATCTTTGCCCTATTTGAAGGAATATTTTTTTTGATAAAATCAGCCAGAGGTTTAGAGCCCGAATAAGGAATAAAAATATCGGCTAAATAGGCTTTTATTCCGTTGAATATTGTCAGCCCAAACGCAATTGACAATAAAACCGTGCTTAATTTTTTTGAAGTTAAAAATGAATCGTTTTTAAATAAATTAAATTCATAAACTTGAAAGTATGAAAAAATTAAAATCATATATGCGCAAAATATTCTGGTCGGAAATATTAAATTACTGTATGCAAGAAGGTAAATTAAAATTTGAAAAGCAATTGAAAAAAAACATATTGAAAAATGCTTTTTAGAGATTTTAAAAAGGCTAATGAAAAGCAATATAAAGGTTATAAAGTAAACGGCGAGAATAGAAAGGGTCAAGGGGGTGAAATAATCCGAGTGTGTTTTAATGTAATAAGCATCAAGCGAATTAAACGAAAAAAACATTAAAATTCCTAAAAAAGCCCCGAGGATATCTTTATGTTCAATTTTGATATAAACGTTTGAGCTTGTTGTTCCTATCAGCTGGCAAAACAAGATTATTCCGCCTATAAGCATAATAAGCCCCGCCATAATATATTTTTTTTCAATTTTCTTTTCGTTTTTATAAGGGAGAATAACATTTTGATAAGCAAAATCGCATGCCAAAAGAAAACAGAAAAACGCCATTATAATATGGGTGTTCAATAAACATACCAGAATAAAGGCGTATATAAAAGGGTGGGTCTTACTTTTGCCATATAAAATTGCGAGCAATAAAACAAGCAAAGGAACGAGAGAATAGCTTCTTGCAATTATGGGGAAAAAATAGAAAAAAGGCGCCGAAACCGTTATTGCCACTTTTAAGAGTGTTGGAAATTTTAAATATCTCCAAATTAAAAATACGGATATAACACATGAAAGCCAGCAAATTGCCTGCATGGCAAAAATGCTTAAACCCGCCTTTGCGAAAGGCATATTAATTAAATAAAAAAAAGACGGATGACCTTCGTTTGTAAGGTGATAAAAAAGTTGCATAGGGTTAAGATATTTTGCAAGCATCCAAACTTGCGCTTCGTCTGCCCATATCTCATGATGAAAGACGCAAAAAAGCGTAATCAAGGCGTATACAGCCGCAACAACAAGGGGGATTCTACTGCGCTTTAACTAGTCCATATA
>CAYUWO010000119.1:0-3661 GCA_964448535.1 uncultured Gammaproteobacteria bacterium
GTGCGCCCGATGACTGATTAGGTTTAAAATATGAAATGTATAATTTTAAAAGATAAAAAAATCGCTCTGACAGAAGTAAAAAAACCCGATTTAAAAAATAAAAAAGGGGCGATTGTAAAAATAATCGGGTGCGGGCTTTGCGGGTCGGACATAGTAAAAATAAACAACGCAAAAAAAGAAAACGAGGGTAACATCACCTTAGGCCATGAAATTGTCGGGGAGATTACCGAAATTAATTGCGAAATTAAGGGAAACGGCGCAACAGAGCCTTTTAAAAAAGGCGATATTATTGCCATGGGGCACCATTTCCCCTGTTTTAACTGTAAGTATTGCGCTCATGGGAATTATTCAATGTGCGAAGTATTTAAAAAAACAAATATATTTCCCGCAGGCTTTAGCGAATATATTTTTGCAAGCGAAGGACACCTGAAAAATACTGTTTTCAAAAAACCCGAAAATTTGTCTTTTGAAGAAATTTCTTTTTTAGAGCCTCTGGCATGCTGCAATCGGGCAATCAAGAGAAGCGGGATAAACAAAGTCGAAAATTTTAAAGCTCTTGTTCTTGGGCTTGGTTCAATAGGAATTTTAATGGCGCAGGGGCTAAAAGCCTATGGGGTTGAAGTATACGGGTTTGATATAAATAATGAACGTCAAAAATTCAGCGAAAAATACGGGGTTAAATTTAACCCTAATATAAAATATGACTTAATTTTTATGACCGCAGGAAGCGCATGCGCAATCAAAACGGCTCTCGATTTAATTGATTTTGGCGGGAAAATTATTGTTTTTTCATCAATTTCCGATATTGAAGGTTATCCAAACGATGAAATTTATTATAAAGAATTGAGCATAATAGGGAGTTATTCTCCGGCGCCTGCTGATTTGGCTCAATCTTACGAGCTTTTAGCTCAAAATAAAGTTAACGTTCAAGGGTTATCTTCTTATTACAGTCTTGACAATTTGCAAAAAGCAATCAATGATACAAAACAAGGAAAAATTTTAAAGGCATTTATAACAATATGAAAATGAAGGCTATAAGGTATTATGCGCCAAAAGATATAAGGTATGAAGAAGTTAACGTTAAAGAGCCCGAGGAAGGAGAAATCCTTGTTAAGGTAAAAGCGGCTTTAACTTGCGGAACAGACGTTAAAACCTATAGAAGAGGGCACCCCGTTTTAATTAAAAAAACCCCGTCAGGCTTTGGGCATGAGTTTGCGGGCGAGATTGTAAAATTGGGAGAAAATACGGAGGGGTTCAAAATCGGCGACAGAGTTGTTGCGGCAAATTCTGCCCCTTGCGGAGAATGTTTTTTTTGCAGGAGGGGAGAAGAGAACCTTTGTGAAAATTTAAATCTTTTAAACGGGGCTTATGCCCAATATATAACAATTCCAAAGGAGATAGTCCGAAAAAACACTCTAAAAATTCCCGATAACCTGCCTTTTAAACTTGCGGCTTTTGCCGAGCCCCTTGCAAATGTGGTTCATGGAATCTCAAGAACGCCGATAAACCCCGGGGATACGGTCGGAGTTATAGGAATCGGACCTATAGGGCTTATGTTTTGCGCCCTTGCCAAATTAAAAGGAGCAAAAGTTATAGCAATGGGAAGGAACCCCTTAAAATTAAAGCTTGCAAGGGAATTTGCGAAGGCAGATGAAGTTATTGATTTAAAAAAATATCCGGATCCTACTGAAATCATTTTTTCGATGACTCAGGAACAGAGGGGGCTTGATGTTGCAATAGAATGCGTTGGGCTTCCGGAAATTTGGGAGAAAATGTTCAATCTTGTAAGAAGAGGCGGCACAGTACATCTGTTCGGCGGCTGCGCATCGGGAACAAGCGTTAATATTGATACAAAAAGGCTTCATTATGATGAAGTTAACATAGTAAGCGTTTTTCACCATACTCCTAAATATTTCAGAGAAGCCCTTAGCCTGATTTCTTCAAAAAAAATTGATGTGGAAAAATTAATCACAAAAACTATGCCGCTAAAGTATGCAAAAAAAGCAATTGAAATGCATGATGCAGGCAACGCTATTAAGATTCTTCTTGAACCGTAATTTTTTTCTTGACTTCAAACCTTCATCTGTTATTATAAAAAAGTTCGGACTGTCTTTTACGGACAAGAGTCATTTTCGAACAACTAAAAATAGAAATATGCCGCAATAGCTCAGTTGGTAGAGCAAGGGACTGAAAATCCCTGTGTCCTTGGTTCGATTCCGAGTTGCGGCATATTTTTGTTCCCCAAACCTCCGCCGTTTTCTATTAATGTTTACGCTCAAAGCAACCGGATTTTTGAGCAATTTGCTTTTAAAAGACTGTATTTAAGCGGTATGGTTAACTCAGCCAATGCGATTTTTCGCTCAATCGGCTCTTGTGTTTAGATTTATGGGGCGGAAAATAATCAAACCGTTTTGACCTAAAAAGGGTCAAATTGCACATTTGCCGGTTAGCTCAGTTGGTGTGATTTTTTCGGATAAATGCTTTTTAAGCTAATTGTCGGTTGAATTTCGGGGTGTTTAGGGCGTTTGACAAATGAAATGATTATTTAAATTAATAGGCATTTTTTATTTTAAATTTTTGAAAAAATAATTGATACAAAACAGACACAATACTTAGAAGCGGTGTTTTAATTGTTTATTTTAGAGTTAATGTGTTTTGTGCCATTAATAATAAATTAGGAAATTAAATAGTACTTGTCAGATATGAAATTATGATGAGAGAAAACGCTTAATGTATAGCTTCAGCTTTAAGAAATGCAATTTTAAATCTCGGTTTAATTTCAAAGGTTATCTATTAAGATAATGGAAAAGCATTTAAAGCAAAATATTTCAAACATACAGATTTTAAAGAGGATAGCTTTAGCGGAGTGTATGCTAATTTAGGTATCCGCTGCGTTTTTGCAAAAACCATACAAAGTAAGAGCAAAAGTAATAGAACGTTTTTTTAAAATTTCAAGAGGAGTTTAGAAAAAATGATGCTAAAGTTATATCGAAACAAATATAGAAAACTGCCTGCACCATCGCCATTTTGCACCTCCGTTTTTTATGAGCGCTGTTTGCAGAACGTATCCGTTTTATATATGACTGTAAAAATTTCTTCCATATCTTTTTGCTGCTGCCATCTTAACCCTCATCAGCAATCGAACACCATTTTTACAACATTTATATTGGCATAAACATTGGAATTTAAGCTCAGCCGGAATGAGAGCCGGCGAAATGGTTTTATTAAATCGAGAGGATATATGCAAAAAAGTTATATTTGCCGATGGCTCAACTTATGATATAATCAGATATTATTTCTTAAGGAGAATAAATGAAAAAAGTTTTACTTTTAGGCGGTTCCCATTTTCAGGTTCCATCGGTTAAAAAAGCTAAAGAAATGGGGCTTTATACAATAACATGTGATTATCTTCCCGATAATCCGGGGCATAAATTTGCGGATGAATATCATAATATAAGCACAACGGATAAAGAAAAAGTGCTTGAACTTGCAAAAAAATTAAAAATAGACGGCATAGTCTGCTATGCTTCCGACCCTGCGGCGCCTACCGCAGCTTATGTGGCGCAAAAAATGGGCTTGGCGGGGCAGCCTTTTGAATCGGTTGAAATTTTATCAAATAAAGATAAATTCAGGAAATTTTTATCGGATAACGGGTTCAACG
>CAYUWO010000120.1:0-3647 GCA_964448535.1 uncultured Gammaproteobacteria bacterium
TATTTCGGCTCTCGATATTCCCCTTTACGAACACCTTGAAAATGTATATAAAAACAACGGAATAACGGCAAAATTTGACGTCAGAGATGATATTGCATATTACAACGAATCGGAACCGGATATAAACAAATTAAAAGAAGCAAAACTTTCGGGCGAAGCAAAGAGAACAAAAAATGACATATTTTATCTTGCGCTCGGTATCGGGCTTTTAGAAAACAAATTAACTCTCGATAATGTTAAAGAAATTTTATCGTCAACCTTCCCAAACCTTGATTTTTCAGGGCTTGAAAAAATTTCTTTCGTTGGGGACGGCACTTATCTTAACTTTAAAGATAAATTTATTGAAATCCGCCCGTCCGGAACAGATGCCAAAACAAAAGCCTATGCGGGCGGTTCAAATAAAGATGAGCTGGCGCTTTATTCCAAAACTCTCGGGAACTATTCGGGAGATTTAAACGACACTTATAAAAAATATTTAACTCCCGATTATGTTAATTCGGTTAAAGATATTTCATATAAAATTTACCTTAAATATACAAATAAAAACTCCGACAAGAGAGAATTTCAAATACCAAATTATGAATTTTAAATAAGGAAAATTAAAATGACCGATACAAAATTAAGCTTAAAAGCCAAGTTTAACGACTATGTTCAATCTCTTGAAACGTATATCATGTTTCAAATCAAGCAAAAACAAATTGAATTAACCGATGATTTAACCAAAAAAGGAAGAAAACCGATTCCTCTTTCCATGGGCGCTCCGGTTGATATGGTTCCCGAATTTGCGGTTGAAACCTTGAAAAATATTTTGGATGACCCCTCAATTCACACTTATTCTACCCCCAAGGGCGAAACTTGTTTTCTTGAAGCCGTTTCAAGAAGGATGAAAAAACGTTTTGGGGTTGAGGTTAATCCCAAAACCGAAATTTTTTCTTTAATAGGCTCTAAAGAAGGAATTGCAAACCTCATCCGCGAGCTTATAAACCCTGTAACAGACGAAAAAGAAAAGGATATTATTCTCTGTCCAAACCCCGGGTATGCAAGCTATAAAGAAATGGTTAAAGTTTCAGGAGGGCTTTACTTTGGGCTTTCAATGACCGAAGAAAATAATTATATGCCTGACCTTGAGAAAGAATTAGAAAAACTGCTCAATGAAGGGTATCGTGAAGAAAAAATTAAAGCTCTCATAGTTAATTATCCGAATAACCCGCTCGGTGCTTCATGCACATTAGAATACCTTCAAAAATGCGTTGATTTTTGTCTTAAACATAATATCATATTAATTTCAGACAATGCATACTGCGAAATTTATTTTGATGAAGAAAACAAGCCCCGTAGCGTTCTTGAATGTGCAGGAGCAAAAGACATTGCGGTTGAATTTCATAGTTTTTCAAAACCGTATGCTATGACAGGGTGGCGTCTGGGCTGGGTTTGCGGAAATGAAACCGTGGTTTCTATGTTTGGAAAATTAAAATCTACAATAGACACAGGCATTTTTAAAGCCCTCCAGTTAACCGGCGCAAAGCTCCTTGATTCAAAAGAAGGGGATAAATATATTAAAGAAGCCAACAAGAAATTCTATAATAAAATTAAAAAATTTACGGACGGCTTAAAGTCTTTAGGGTATCCTGTCAAGGTTCCGAAAGCCGCATTTTATATTTGGCTTAAAATACCCGAAAGATATAACGGCGACTCTAAAAAGTTTGCCGATGAGCTTCTTGAAAAATCAGGAGTTGTAACAGTCCCGGGAACTGCCTTCGGCAGTCTTGGATACGGGTATGTAAGAATTTCTGTTGTGGCGTCTGAAAAAGATCTTGATGAAGTTATTGAAAGAATGAAAGTTGACGGGTTCGAATATTAAAGTTGCAATCATAGATTACGATTCGGGAAATATTAAGAGCATAGCAAATATACTCTCATTTCTTGATGTTAACTTTTTGTTGACTTCAAAAAAAGACGAGATTAAAAAGGCGGATAAAATTATTTTTCCGGGGCAAGGGCATTTTGAACAAGCAATGAAAAAATTAAAAGAAAAAGACATGGTATCTTTTATTCAAGACTTAGCTTCAAGCGGGAAGGATTTCTTGGGAATTTGCCTCGGGCTTCAGGTTTTGTTTGAAAAATCTCAAGAGGCTCCAAATATTGAAGGCTTAAAAATATTTAAAGGCGAAGTTTTAAAATTTAAAGGCGTCAAAACCCCGCAAATAGGCTGGTGCAAAATAGAAACCACAAGCGCAAACTCTTTTTTATCGGATGATTTTTATTATTTTGTTAATTCATATTATGTAAAACCCGAGGACAATTCGATTGTAAGCTCTTTTGGAACATATAAAATAAAATACGCATCAAGTGTTGAATATAAAAATATCTGCGCAACCCAGTTTCACCCCGAAAAAAGCTCAAGGGCGGGCATAGATTTTTTTAAAAGGTGGCTTAAAAAATAAAGGATAAAATTATGGATAAATTTGAATACGGCTTAAGCTTGAAAGAACTTGAAAAAAGAACAAGTAAAGAATATTTGACGGATAAAAAAATGCTCACGCCGGACAGCGCCGAATATTTAAATTTGGAAGAAGGAGATAAAAAAGCCTTGGTTCATCTTGTCCGTGCGGCAAATATTTTGGAGAAAATTAATAAAACCCTTGATAACAGAAAAAATCTTTCTTTTGAAAAGTGGCTTGATGAGGAAATTAAAAAAGGGGAAAAAAGGGCGGAATTGACAAAAATTTTATATGACGCCCAAAAAGGAATTTGCGCTATAGATACGGAATCTAATAAGTTTTCACTTGAAAAAAACACATTTGAACTTCCGCAAAAGGGGCTCTATCCTGAAGATTTAACCGTTGAAGCCTTCCATAAAATATTAATTAAAATGTTAAACGAGGGAAAAACGGACGAGGTGAGAAAAATTTTAAATCAAAGGTCAATTGTTGAATGGCAGGGGAATGAACTTATTGCGATTGATTATACAGATTATTTTAAAGACGATTTTAAAAAAATTGCGGATGAGCTTGTTCTTGCAAGCAAAGTTTCGACCAATACGGACTTTAGCGAGTTTTTAAAATTACAGTCGGAAGCCCTTTTAAAAGCTGACCCAATGCTTGACGCTTATGCGGATAAAAAGTGGGCAGCCCTTCAAGACACACCGCTTGAATTTACAATTACACGCGAAAATTATGAAGATGAAATGACCGAAACAGTTATGGAAAATCCGAAATTAAAGGCACTTTTAGACAAAAACAATATTGTTGCGGCTTCAAAAGATTTTCTCGGCGGAAGGGTCGGCATTGTAAACAAAAAAGGCACGGAAGCACTTTTAAAAATAAAAGAATTTTTGCCCGCCCTTGCTGATAATATGCCCTATAAAGAAAATTACGAACAAAATATAAACCCTGATAAAGAAACAAAACAAACTATGGTTGACGTCGATTTGGTTACGGTAACGGGAGATGTCGGACAGTATAGAGGGGGAATTACTTTGGCGGAAAACCTCCCGAATAATGACAAATTGTCTTTAACGATAGGGGGCGGGAGAAGAAATGTCTATCACCGTCAAATAAGGACATCAGACCCTGTTAAACTTCAAAAAAGACTTGACGCAATTTTGGATAAATCACAGCATAAATACTATCTTGATGAAGCCGACC
>CAYUWO010000121.1:0-3164 GCA_964448535.1 uncultured Gammaproteobacteria bacterium
CAACCCTCATCGGGTCGCCCCTCTCGCACCGGCTCCCGCAGTCAGAAATTCCGCTTGCTTTTATGGGGAAAAAAGTATAAATTAATATTATAAGTACTAAAGATTTTATAATACTTTGTCGATAACAAAAGAGTAGTATGGGGCAAACATGTTAAGCATAGATGAGAGTTTACAATTTGAAGGATTGGACAACTTCTTCTACGTTTCAAATGAAGGAGTAACCAACACTATTCTTCTTGTTGATGATGAAATCAACAATCTTCAGCTTTTAAAAAGAGCCTTGAGAGGTAAATATAATATCTTGACCGCATGTCAAGGCGAAGAGGGGCTTGAAGTTTTAAAACAAAATTTAGATAAGGTTTCCCTGATAATTTCAGACCACAAAATGCCCGTTATGGAAGGCACGGAGTTTTTAAAAAGGGCAAATGAAATAGCGCCTGATGTTATAAAAATTCTTTTAACGGGTTTTACAGACATTGAAATTTTAACCGAAGCCGTTAACACCTGTAACCTTTTTCAATATATCACAAAACCCTTTGACCCTAATGTGCTTACATCGGTTGTGGAATCGGGCATAGAAAAGTTTAACCTTTCAAGCTCAAAATCCATGATGATGAAAGAATTAAAAGAGCTTTTTTATAAAACAATTAAATCAATCTCGGCAACGCTTGATGCTAAAGATGCGTACACTCACGGACATTCAATGAGAGTAACTTTATATTCTCTTATCCTTGCAACAACAATTCGCCCGAATGACAGACAATTTTTAGAAAATATCGAGGTTGCGGGGCTTTTGCATGATATAGGGAAAATCTCTATCCCGCAAAATGTTTTATGCAAACCGGGAAGGCTCACAGACGATGAGTTTGAGGTTATGAAAACTCACACGAGCTGTTCCGAGAGAATCGTAGACAATATTAAACAATTAAAAGATATCGGCGCATGGGTTAAGGCGCACCATGAAAAATGGGACGGAACAGGATATCCTGACAAGCTCAAAGGGGAAGAAATTCCCTTATCATCAAGAATAGTTGCCCTTGCGGATACCTACGACGCCATGACAAGCACAAGGTCATACAGACATGCGCTAAGTCATGAAGTTGCGATTGAAGAAATTAAAAAATGCGCAGGCACTCAATTTGACCCGAATCTTGCCGCCAAATTTGTTGAAATACAGGATAAAATCAAAGAAGCAAAAGACAATCCCGAATTATTTTACAAAATGTACAGCATTCTGCAAAGCGAACTTGCTTAATAGGGCTTTTAGAATTATAATTTTTCTATGAAGAAAATTTGCATTATAGGGGGTTGCGGGCATGTGGGTTTGCCCTTGGGGCTTGTGCTCGCCGATAAAGGTTTTAATACGGTGCTTTTTGATATAAATAAAAGTGCTGTAGAGATGATTAACAAAGGTGTTGTTCCTTTTAAAGAGGAAGGCGCACAGGCACTTTTAGAAAAAAATGTGGGCAAAAATATAAAAGCGGCGTCAGATCCTTCCTGTATAAAAGATTCTGATGTTTTGATTTTTATTACGGGAACTCCGGTGGATGAGTATCATAACCCTAAAATCCATGAGGTTTTAAACGTAATTAAAAATTACCTTCCTTATATGAATGAAAATCAGCTTATTATTTTAAGAAGCACGATATACCCGGGAACAACGGAGATTGTCAAAGAAATTTTAACCGAACACTTTAACAAAGAGCCTAATCTTGCCTTTTGCCCCGAGAGGATTTTACAGGGCAAAGGCATTGAAGAGATTAAAAATCTCCCTCAAATTGTGTCAGCAATTAATGAAATTTCTTTTATAAAAGCAAAAGAGCTGTTTTTAAAAATTGCCCCGAAAGTCATCAGGCTTGAGCCTATTGAGGCAGAATTATCAAAACTTATGACAAACGCATGGAGATATCTTGAGTTTGCCGTTGCAAACCAATTTTATATGATGGCAAGCGACAGGGGGCTTGATTTTTATAAAATATTAAACGCAATCCGAACCGATTATCCCAGAGCGAAAAGCTTCTGCAAGGCAGGGCTTGCGGCAGGACCGTGCTTATTTAAAGACACTATGCAGCTGTCCGCTTTTTATAAAAACCAGTTTTTCTTAGGACACTCCGCTATGCTCATAAACGAAGGGCTCCCCAATTTTTTAACTTTGCAGCTTGAACAAAAATTAGGAACTCTGAAAAACAAAAAAGTTGCGCTTCTTGGGATGACTTTTAAGGCAAATAACGACGATATAAGGGAAAGCCTTTCTTTTAAAATTAAAAAAGAGCTTGAATTTAAGCTTGCAAAAGTTTTAATTACAGACCCCTATCTGAAAGGGGTTTTAACGGTTGATGAAGCGCTTTGCGAAGCGGATGCGGTTATTTTGGGGGTTCCGCATGACGAGTATCTTAATTTGAAAATAAACAAACCCTTTGTCGACTGTTGGAATGTTTGGGAGAAAAATTAATGAAAATTTTGGTAACAGGCTCAATGGGCTTTATATGCGGGTATGCCGTTGAAGAACTTTTGAACGAAGGACATGAAGTTATCGGGATAGACAATTTTTCAAAATACGGGAAAATTAAAAAATCTTACGATAATCACCCCAACTATAAATTTGTGGAAGGGGATGTTAAAGACACAGGGCTTATGAAAGAGCTTGTGCAAGATGTTGATCAAATTCTTTGCTGTGCGGCTATGATAGGCGGAATTGCGTATTTTCATGAAATGGCATACGACTTGCTTGCGGAAAATGAAAGAATTATGGCTTCAACTTTTGACGCCGCAATTCAAGGCTTTAAAAACGGACATCTTAAAAAAATTAACGTTTTAAGCTCTTCTATGGTTTATGAAAGCGCTGTTGATTACCCGTCAGCTGAAGGGGATGAAAAATTAATCCCTCCCCCTTTAAGCACCTACGGCTTTCAAAAGCTCGCCTGCGAATATTTTTGTAAAGGCGCCTTTGAACAATACGGGCTTCCTTACACAATTATAAGACCGTTCAACTGTGTCGGAACGGGCGAAAAAAGGGCTTTGTGCGACAGAGAGATTTTATCGGGAAATGTTAAACTTGCAATGAGCCATGTTGTTCCCGATTTAATTCAAAAAATTTTTAAAGGGCAAAAACCCCTTCATATTTTAGGGAAAGGAAACCAAATAAGACACTATACATACGCCGG
>CAYUWO010000121.1:3174-3574 GCA_964448535.1 uncultured Gammaproteobacteria bacterium
AGCACGCGGCATAAGGCTTTGTATAGAATCAAAAGAGGCTGTTAACGAAGATTTTAACCTCTCAACCCCTGTTTCCACAACCGTTCTCGAACTGGCGGAAACCATTTGGAAAAAGATTAAACCCGATGAAAAATTTGATTTTGTGTCCGACACCCCATTTAAATATGATGTTCAAAAACGTGTGCCCTCGGTTGAAAAAGCGGCTAAACTCCTCGGTTTTGAGGCTAAAACCACGCTTGATGAAATCCTTGATGAAGTTATACCTTGGATAGAGGAACAAATAAAAATCGGGGGTATTTAAGTGCTTTCGATAGTCATACCTGTTTATAACGAGGGCGAAAACATTAAAAAAGCTGTTGAATTAATTGAAAAAGAGGTTAAATACCCCTTTAAAATTAAC
>CAYUWO010000122.1:0-3510 GCA_964448535.1 uncultured Gammaproteobacteria bacterium
AAATTCTCAGGTTTCTCCCTTTGTTTACGGTTATATATTCTGGCATATGGTAAACTGGATTAATGTTACTCTTCCGGTTAACCCATGTACATTAGACGGTTTCCCCGCAGCCGACCCTTATATTTATAAATTCGAGAACAAAAAAACAGACAATACAAGCACCGACAATAATCTGTATTTTGTACATAAAGGAAGACTTGATATATTTAACTTTTCAAGGGCTCCTTATTGGCTTGATTCTCCAAGTTTCATGCAGGAATTTACCAACGCCCTCAAGTTTCGTTATATGATGGGTTCTTTAATTGTAAAAAAAGACGTAATTGTGCTTAAAACAAATAACCCCAAAGTTTTTGCCTTCAGAAAACAAAATGGCGGGGACAGCATTATAGTAATCGGCAATTTGGATTTTACGGACGCCCAAAAAGCAAAAGTTAAAATCCCTAAGCTTTTAAAAGATGACTTTGTTATGCCGTTTAAAATGAAAGAGCCTCCTTTAACTAAAAACGGTTCTTTTACGGTTACTTTAAAGCCGTTTGAAATTCAAGTTTTTGCACTTAAGAAAACTCTTAACACGGACGCACGCTGACATAAAGTTTATAAAAGCGGTTTTATTGCTCTCTCTAAAATGCCCGTGCATTTTGCAATTGCTATGCCATAATTTGTAATCGGAACATTCTTATCTTTTGCTAAAGATATTCTGTTTAAAATCTCTCTTCTGTTTGTCATGCAGGCGCCACAATGAATTATAAGAGAATATTTTTCAATATCGGAGGGAAAATCTGACCCATGATAATTTTCAAAAACAAGTTCTTTTTTTGTGTGTTTTCTTATTAAATTAGGAATTTTAACCGTTCCGATATCATCTTCTATCGGATGATGAGAACAGCTTTCTAAAATTAAAATTTTATCGTTATTATTAAGCTCATCAATCTTTTTTGCCCCCTCAATAAAGGTTTTTAAATCTCCTTTTAATCTTGCAAAAAGTATTGAAAATGAGGTTAACATAATGTCTTTCGGAACAATTTCGCTGACTGTTCTAAAAGCTTGAGAATCTGTTACTACAAGCTTTGGCGGATTTTTAAGACACTTAAGCGCATTTGCTAATTCATCCGGAGTGCAAATAACACTTATCGAATTATTATCAAGCATTTCACGAAGAGTGTTAACCTGAGGAAGAATGATTCTTCCTTTTGGCGCCTCTTTGTCAATCGGAATAACAAGTATACATATTTCTTTTGGTTTTACTATATCGGACATAATTATTCCTTGATTTATAAAATCATCGGGCAAAACCTTGATAAGTGTTTTTTTAAATTCAGGTACAAAATCAATTGAATTTTTTGAAGTTTCAAGAATTATATTTGAATTTTTTATTAAAAAATCCGTATCTTCTTTTCCCAATTTTCCCTTGTCCGTTTTATTTATTATCGAAATTACAGGAATGGGCGGGTTAAAATTTTTATTTATTTTTTCTAAAAAGTTTTTTTCTTCTTTACTAAGGGCTTCATTGTCGCATACAAAAACGGCGACATCAGCTCTGTTCAAGGCTTTCATTGTCATCTCAACCCTTTTTTTTCCAAGCTCTCCGACATCGTCTATGCCCGCCGTATCAAGCAAAACCACGGCGCCTACAGGCAAAAGCTCCATTGCTTTTGAATTTACATCGGTCGTGGTTCCTTTAACATCCGATACGATTGATAAATTTTGCCCTATTATTTTGTTTACAATGGTTGATTTTCCGGCGTTTCTTTTCCCGAAAAAACCTATATGCAGCCTAAAACCTTTAGTAACGCTCATTTATAACCTCTCAATTTTTTTTGCTATTTCTTTTAATTCGTCTGACACGGGCGGGTTTTTGCTTTCATGCAAATATTCTCTTATAATCTTTGCAAAATCCGATTTTTTAAATTCTCCCCAGCCGTTATTTTTATAACAATTTTGCAATTCAAAAACCGTTCTCCCGCAGCCTATTATGTTTTCTTTTGTTTGGAGGTTTTGAGAGAAATGGCAATTTAGAGCATTTTTAATCAAATTTTCAGGAAGAATATCCTCAAATTCTCCCGTTTTAATTTTATAAATATCGTCAATATCCCTTATTTTTTTCAAGATTATATTTTCCGTTTCGCCGGCGTCATTGTCGAGAAGAACAAAAATAGGGATTTTAATTTCTTCTGCAAGCTGATAGTATTTTTTTGCAACCTGATTTTTTCCGCCCGCTCCCAGAACATAAATCCCCTCTTTTTCAAAATCCGTGCCGAGAATTTTTGCAAATTCCGATAAAAGAATTTCTTCGGTTATCCCTTCTGTAAGCACAACCTTAGAAACAGGATAAAGAGTTGAAAACTTTTTTCTTACTTCATCGCTTTTATTGTTTTTTTGAAGTTTCAGCCTTTTTAAATTCAAGGGGAGCTCATTTTCTGAAAAAAGAGAAAGTGCAGATTCAAAATCCAGATTTAAATTAAGATAAAATTTCTCCTCTGAGGTTAAATTATAAATTTTTTCTTCATCCTCTTTTATAATTTTATTTAATTTAAAATCGGATAAATTTTCAAAAGATGAATTAAAAATTTCCACAGCAATTTTTGCTTTTTGGTCGTAAGGCATTTTTGAAACATTTTTGTTATCAATAAGATGTTTATTTATAATGTCGTTAAAAACGCGGGAATACTTCTCGCAGACGGGCTTAAACCTTGTTAATCTGTCTATGCATATTTTTATGTAATCTTTTGATAAGCTTTTAAATTTCATACACTTTAATTGTAAAATTACCTTTAAAAAAAAGCAATTTTTTAAAATTGGCTGTTTTAAAATTAATAAGGGCAAATGTAATCATGATTAACAGTGTAGGACAATTTAATTTTAATAACACCGGAAGGGTTAATTTTGCCGCCAAAAAAGGCACTTATAATCCTATGCAAACAAGCCCTCTGAGTTGGTCGCTTGGTGCTTACAATATCGGGAAAAATAACGCAATTGCTCTTGCTCCCGTTGTAACCAAACTTTCAAATGAAAAAGATATAAAAATGTATAATGACCTGTTAAACATTTTTGCAACTTCAAATCAGGAGAAAAGCAGCCCTCAAGACGGCGTTTTAAGGCAAAACAAGCTTGACTCGCTTTTAAAATCGGGCGTTTTATTAAACAAAAATTCAAATGATGGAACAAGCGTTCTAGAGAGCATTTATAAAACGGTTACCTCCCCAAGGGCATGCGATTTAGACGGGGTAAAAATCGGGGGGCAGATAATAGACACGCTATATAACCCCGCCGTTATAACCCAAAAATTCGGCGATATACCGAAAGAAGCGGAAGCTTTTATTTTAAATAACGACAAAGAGGGCAAGTACACAAGCGAATCTATAAATGTTCAAGCGTCGGGAACCTGTGTTGCGGCAAGCATTGAGTTTGATATGGCAAATAAACAGCCGGCTGAGTTTGCAAGGTGGGCGGAAGGGCTGACTTCCCCTTCGGTTTCTGTTCGTCAAAATGTTGACATGTCGGCGCTTTCAA
>CAYUWO010000123.1:0-3369 GCA_964448535.1 uncultured Gammaproteobacteria bacterium
GCCGAAAAAGCAGATTTGAACCGCTCTTTTGTCGGACTTCTTGAAAGAGGAAAAACAAATATTACAATAAAAAGCCTTGAACAAGTTGCAAACGCTTTGGGTGTAGATATAAAAACGCTTTTTGACTTTACCTTATAATTTTAATCGTTATTTTGCACTCTATATATATTTAATATGTGTCCGATTTTGACACATACATATTTTATAATAGCTTTTGAAAGGAGCAGAAAATATGTATGATGAAATATATTTTTTTGAAAATTCTAATTACACTGTTGCAAGAAAAGGAAACAAAATAGGACTTGTTGATGTTAATACAGGGAAACCGTTGACAAAATTTACTTATGACCGTATAAGAAAAGATAATGAGATGTTTTCATTTTTAAAGTTAAATGAAGATTACTGTCCTATGAAAGAAAATGGGAAGTGGGGGCTTTTAGACAGCAAAGGGAAAGTTGTTTTTGATTTTATATACGAGAGTTCACCTATACTTTTGCGTTTTTAGTCTATCGTAACAATAAAGCTGAAATGTTTGATATAAAGGGAGAAAAGTTATGGGAATGACGACTACAGGCAAATTTAAATATGATAAAATTATTCCTTTTATGTTTATGGACTATACTGTTGCAATTTTAAACGGCAGGGCAGGACTAATAGATTTAAAAGGCAATCCATTAACCGATTTTATTTATGATGATTTATCTGATTATTATTCTGAAATGGAAAACAGTATAGGTATGTGGATGTTGTTAGATGATAATCAAAATTTTTGCTCTTTGAGATTAAACGGAAAATGGGGGTTTTTAGATAAAACAGGCAGGGTTTTAATAGATTTTAAATATGATGATGAAATCTATTATGTTAATTTAGAATGCGAGAATTATTATTTTGTTCGATTAGATAATAAATGGGCGGTATATAACAGAAATTGGCAAAAAATTAATGATGATTTATATGAAAATATAAATGCCGTTAATAATCATATTGTATTTAAAAAAGAAAAATACGGAGTAATGGACTTAAATGGAAATATAACAATTGAGCCAAAGTATCATTTTATTTCATCGCATTTAAATAT
The DNA here is from genome assembly GCA_964448535.1 of uncultured Gammaproteobacteria bacterium. Classification (GTDB taxonomy): domain Bacteria; phylum Cyanobacteriota; class Vampirovibrionia; order Gastranaerophilales; family Gastranaerophilaceae; genus Galligastranaerophilus_A. Next base: position 1,079 of record CAYUWO010000123.1, read on the forward strand.
TGCTGAAGGTTTTTGGGTTTGCAAAAAAGATGATAAATATGGAATTATTAATTATTTAGATGAAGTGGTAATAAATTTTGAATACTCAAATTTATTTATTTCAAACAGCAAAAAATACATTGCAGCAGCAAGATATGACAATAACAAATATGGTATAATTGATTTTAACAATAACGTAATTGTAGATTTTATTTATGGCAAAATTGAATTTTGTGAAGCAAGTAATATTAAAGATGAATATTTTCTTGCATATAAAGATGATAAAAATATATTGCTAAATTCAAAAGGTGAAAGATTAATCTAAAAACATAGGAGAAAAATTCTAAATTTGAAAGATGATATTAGATATGAAAGAATTATAAATACTATTGACCTTGTTATGTCAATGCAGGCAGCAACGACAGGAGTCAGCCTTAAAGAAATCCAAGAAAAATATGGTATTTCAAGAAGAACTGCTCAAAGAATGAAAGATGTTGTTTTGAATTTATTTCCTCAAGCTGAGGAAATAGTAACAAACAATAAAATTAAAAGATGGGGATTTAGAGGAAAAACTGTTAATCTTTATAATTTCAATTCTGATGAAATCGCTGATTTATCAAGCATTAAAGAATTATGCAAGATAAATAATCTTTCAGTTAAAATCCCAGTTTTAGATAAGGTTATTAAAAGTATTAAAAGTGCTAACAATTCAAAATTAATCGGTTTAGAAAATGATTTAGATGCTTTACTGGAAACACAAAGTTATATTGTAAGACAATGCCCGAGTTTTATCATAAATGAAACTGTCTTAATCAATATCAGAAATGCAATAAAATCTATGAAAAAACTCCAATTTAATTATCAATCAAAAGATTATTACAATATTGATGAGAATAATTTGGCAGGTTTTAGAATACAAAAAGGTTTAAAACCAAAGAAAACGGTTGTTATAGAACCATACGGTATTTTATATGGAGAAAGACATTATCTTGTAGCTAAAGAGGGTGAGAAAATAAAGCAATATTTACTTCATAGAATTTCTGATATAAAAGTTATTGATGAATATTTCACTCCCGACCCTAATTTTAACTTAAAAACTTGGGCTGATACTTCTTTTGGAGTTTTCCATAATAAAGTAATTAATGTAAAATTAAAATTTAAAAAAGAAATTGCAGATGATGTAATTAAATATAACTTCCATCCGACACAAAAAATAACCCAACAAAAAAACGGTGATATTATAGTAACCTTTAAATCTTCAGGCACAAAAACAATTCTTTGGAATATTTTCAAATGGGGTACTAATGTAAAAATTCTTGCACCAAGAGAATTAATAGAAAATTACAGAGAAATGTTAAAAACTATAATTCAAATTTACTAATGTAATGATGTAAAAATAAAGAATATCTTTCATACTTTTTATATAAATTATGAATAATCAATTTCTTTGTTTAAAATTATCAATATAACTGCATTTATACAGTTTGCATTTTTTCGGCAGAGTCTTAGGGTGCGTTTTTCAAAATTTTTCAAAGTTTTTATCAATTTATATAGAATTTATCCCGAGCCAAAAATATATAGCTTTATAGATAAATAAGAAATATTGAAAAAGCAGCATTTTGTCCCCTTTATTTTTTTACATACAATATTCAATTTTTTATACAAATACTTTAAACTTTTTAATTGGAATAAAACCGGTTTGTTTTCGGTTGGAATTATCAAAAGGAATAGAAAGGAAAAAAACATGAATATAGTAGAACCGATTAGAAGTAAATCCGAAATAAAAAGAGTTGAAAAAGTATTAAAACAAAAAGATTTTCGTTATTATGTAATTTTTGTTGTCGGTACAAATTGCGGTCTTAGGATTTCAGATATTCTAAATTTAGATGTTAAAGATGTTAAAGGCAAGAATTATATTACACTTACCGAGAAAAAAACCGGCAAATATAAACAATTCCCGATAAATAAAAAAATAAAACCGTTATTAGAAAAATTAACAGCAGGCAGGAATAAAGAAGAACCGCTATTTGTATCAATTTTCGGGAACAGAATGGAGAGAACCAGATGTTACAGAATAATTAACGATGCATGCAGGGGCGCGGGAATAGATTATAAAGTCGGGACGCATACACTTAGAAAAACTTTCGGATATCATCATTATCAAAAGTTTAAAGATGTCGCAGTCCTTCAAAAAATATTCAATCATTGCTCGCCGCAAATAACAATGAGATATATAGGGATAGATCAAGATATAATAAACAAAAGCTACAGCGACTTTGTATTATAATCTGACGATATTGAGCATTTCAACA
>CAYUWO010000124.1:0-3270 GCA_964448535.1 uncultured Gammaproteobacteria bacterium
ATACGGATGTCATGGTTAAAGAAATTAATGACTTGATTGAGTCTCAAAAATAAATGGACATTTACTATTGTTGTTATAAAAAGGTTAGTACGTTAGTACGTGCCAGATGCCCTGGTGGTGAAATCGGTAGACACGTTGGACTTAAAATCCAATGAGGCTAATACCCTCGTGCCGGTTCAAGTCCGGCCCAGGGCAAGTTATACCCGAAAAGTATATGCTTTTCGGGTTTTATATTGTGTAAAAATATGGAAGAAAGGCTTATTAATAACAAAGAGAGGTTTATTTTCCAAAAATTTAACCAAACCCAAAGAACACTGTTTAAATAAAAGTTTTATGGTATACTTGCAAAGTAGAATAAATGAGGATATTTGGCATGCTATTTAAAGAAATCAAAAATAATGTTTTTTATTGCGGTTTAAACGACACGGACAGAGTAATATTTGATGAATTAATTCCTCTTGAATGCGGCACAACTTATAACTCATATCTTGTTAAAGGAAGCAGCAAAACCGCAGTCATAGACACAATGTATCCGCCTTTCGGCGATTTATACCTAAAAAACTTTGAAGAAAACGGAATAACAAATGTAGATTATATAATTGCAAATCATGGCGAACAAGATCATTCCGGCTCATTGCCGTTATTAATTAAAAAATTTCCAAACGCAATTATTTTAACCAATTCAGTATGCAAAAATAATTTAATTGAAATGCTTCTTATTCCGGAGAACAGAATTCAAACGGTGGCAAATGATGAAGAAATTTCGCTCGGAAATAAAACTCTTAAATTTATCATAGCCCCCGGTGTTCATTGGCCGGACACAATGTTTACTTATCTTAAAGAAGATAATATGCTCTTTACATGCGACTTTCTGGGCGCACACCTTCCGTTTGATGATTTGTATGCCAAAAATGACGAAACGTTGTATACCATGGCAAAAAGATATTACGCAGAAATTATGATGCCGTTTGCAAATGTTTGCGCAAAATATACGGCTATGATTGAAAATTTAAAACCCGCATACATCCTTCCAAGCCACGGTCCGATATATGACAAACCCGCATTTATAATAGACGCATACAAAGATTGGTCAAGCACAACTCCAAAAAACCTTGTTTTAATTCCTTATGTTTCAATGTATGGCTCAACTGAAGAAATGATTCAATATTTATCGGATAAATTAAAGAAAAACGGAATTAACGTTTATGTTCATGATATAGTCAGGGGCGATTTGGGAGATTTGGCGGTTCAGCTCGTTGACGCTGCAACAATTGTAATCGGAGCTTCAATGGTGCTCGGCGGGGCACATCCTGCCGCAGTTAATGCCGGTGTCATTGCAAATGCGCTAAAACCTAAAGCAAAATTCGTTTCTTTTGTCGGCTCATTCGGCTGGGGCGGAAAACTTGTTGAAAGTCTGGCGGGGGTTCTGACTTCCGTTAAGCCCGAAGTTTTAGAGCCGGTTTTAATTAAAGGTAAGCCGAAAGATAACGACTATATCAAGCTGGATAAACTTGCAGATACTATAATTATGAAACATAAAAGCATAGATCTTATATAATATAAAGGGGGGCAAAACCCCCTTTATATAATTTTTACAGTTTGAATATAAATAGCTTTATTTGCGTTTTTAAATTTGGCTATAAATCAAAATTACACTAACCCTTCTTTTACCGCTTTAACTGCCGCCTGAGTGCGGTCATCTACAACAAGTTTTTGGATAATGCTGCACACATGGGCTTTTGATGTGTGTTCGCTTATATGCAACTCATCCGCAATTTCTTGATTAGATTTGCCATCCACAACAAGTTTTAACACTTCGTATTCTCTTTCGGTTAAATTATTGTGCCTTGCTCTAAAACTTGCTCTGGAACACATTTTTTGAGGAATAAAACCGCTTTTTGAACATTTAAGGGCGCTGACCGCACGGCTATCGAGCCACATAGACCCTGCGCTTACGCTTCTGACAATCATATTTAAAATGTCGCTTGAAATATCTTTTAAAACATAAGCCAGTGCGCCGTTTTGAACACAGTTTATAACGTCTTGGTCTTTTAATTGAGAAGTCAAAGCAATAACACCCGATTCGGGCTTGATTTCGTTCATTTGCCTTATTACATCAACGCCTGACATATCCCCCAAAACAAGGTCCACTATAGCAACATCAATGTTATGGGATTTAAACTTTTGAAGGGCGTCTTTGCCGTTTTCGGCTTCCGCAAGAACCACCATATCATGATTTTTTTCAAGGCTGTTTTTTAGCCCCACTCTTATAAGCTTATGGTCATCCGCAATCATAATGCGGATTTTGTCCGTACCTTCACTAAACATAATAAATATTCTCCCTCGTTAAAATAATAAGTCCTATCTAAATGTATTCTAATTTTTTTTAATTAAAAGTGCATTCATTTTGTTTTTTTAATATAGTTCAATATTTTTTAGATTAAAAAAGAAAAAAATTTTAAAAGAAAAATATAAAAAAATATAAAAATTTTTATTTTATAAAAAATTTATAACTAAAAGAAATGTATTGATAATATTTTATATAAAAACAAAGCAAAAATATGTATTATCAATACATAACTAATAGAAATGTAACAATAAAATTTTACATATCATCTTCAAAATTTTCTAAATCAATTTCTTGCAATTCATTTTCACGGGACTGCAAAAAATTGGCATTTTGATTATTTTTACCAGATTCATGGCTTGCGGAACTGTTTTGGACGCCGTCAATTTCATGTGGCCTTCTTGAAGAAGATATAATTTGAGAGCCGCCGGCTTGTGAATCGCCTTGCATAGCCGTGCGCATACTATCGTCATTGCCGTTTTTCGGAATAAAAAAGTTTCCGCCCGAATAATCGTTTTTTAAAAAGAAATTTTCAGCACCTTGACCAATACCTTTTACCATAAAAACCTTCCTATCTACAGCAGTATATATCGGTTAAAATTTTATTTCGCTTTAGGCAATATAAATTCTTTTTAACATTTATTTAAAATTCAGCTATGTTTTTCGCTTTTTAAACCACAGAAAAGATATTTTATAAAATAAAAATGCTGTGCGGGCTTTATTTAAAAAAAGGGGGGCGGGGGGTAAATAGAAACAAAGGGGGGTTATTAATCCGATTTAATAAAATAAAAATGCAGTATAAATTATAATAATGGGGGCAATAGGAAAAACATGAAAAATTAGTGGGGGGGGAGTATTTAACATAAAATGTAGTAGAAAGATAAGGGGTAAATTATTAAAATATTTAAAACAATGCCTTTTAA
>CAYUWO010000125.1:0-2868 GCA_964448535.1 uncultured Gammaproteobacteria bacterium
AACGCACTTATTGGAAAACGGCGCCGACTTAAGAGCGGTTCAAGAGCTTCTCGGACATTCAAGCGTTGTTACAACCCAGCTTTATACCCATATAAGCAAAAAACACCTTAAAGAAGTATATTTTCAAATTAATTCGGGTCTTTAGCCAAGTCTTTTATAAAGGTAAAATTATTGCGAGTTTTTACTGCCGTTTGCCCTATATTTAAAATATGAGTTTAACTTATCAATAAAGCTTTCAAAAATGCCGCTTTTGTTTTTTGCACCACTGAATTCATTTTGTTTTTTAATAATTTTATCTATATCAGAATCAACCCTCTCTAAAGTTTGCGGGTCAGTAGCTTCTTTCATTGTATTCATGAAAATAATGGGGTCAATGCCCTCGACAAAATTATAGATTACAACTGCAACATCGTTTAAATCTCTGACGACGCCGGCTAAATCGTTTATTCTTAAAGATTCTTCCGCAATTATCTCCCCTGTTTCATCTCCGTTTGTTAAAGGGGGCATAAGCTCAATTGATTTTGAACCTCCGAGCCCGTTAAAGGCAACTTTTGCCCTTGTCAAATCGGGAATTTTAACTCCCTTTTTTGTAATTTTTATTTTGCATATTATAAATTTATCTTTTCTTTTTAGTTTAACGACATATCCGACATTAATCCCCATAAACCTCACGGGCGAACCTTTTAAGATTGAATCTATATCTTTAAATATAATATTATAGGTGTTTGGTTTTTCATATTTATAATGCCTAAAAAGCAAGATACCCGCTGTAATAAGAGCAAAGAACACCGTTAAAATTATAATTTCGATTATCCTTTCTTTTTTCATTTTATTTCCCGTCAGAATTAATCTGCTTTACATAAAGCTCATTTACCAGAACACAAACAAGGCTGGCAAAAGCAGGCCCCAAAACAACGCCGGTTATGCCTAAAAATTTTGCGCCGATTAAAAGAGAAACTATTATCAAAAGCGGATGGATATTCATAAACTTTCCGAAAAGATAAGGTCTTAAAAGCTGGTTTTGAGCCCATTGGGCAGCAAGCATAACGCCAAGAGTTAAAAATACATACCCTATTCCCATATCCCATGCGGTAACAGCCCCTGTAATGACAGCAGCCGTAGCCCCGAAAACAGGAATTATATCAAGTATAAAAGTAAGGAACCCGATTAATATGCCATGAGGATGTCTTATGATTAAAAGCCCTATCAGCGTGAACAGCCCGACCCCTGCCATGGCAAGAATCTGCGCCGAAACATAGCCGCCGACTTTTGTCATTAATATATCGAGAATCTCTCCTGCCTTTTTCTTAAATTTCGGAGGGAAAAAAGTTAAATATGCGGCTTTAAAATGTTGCTCATCCGCACACAGATAAAACACCATAATTGTAACCATAAGAATTGACGTTATCGAATTAGCTATAGCCTTCCCCGCAGTAACTCCGCCGTTAACAATATTTCCCACAACGGCACCCACATCAGAGGTGGCATTTTGGATATCGCTAAGATTTAAAAAATCAGAAACCGAATAACTTCCTATTTTGAAAGCAAGAAAAGTTTTCAGCTGTTCTATTTTTTGGGGAAGATTGTCCAAAAGCAAAGAAAATTGTTTGACGGCAAGCATTGTCAGGGGAACAAAAATTAGAAGAATCAAAAACAAAATAAGAAACAAAACCAAAGAAACCGCAAGCCCTTTTGGCATATAATTTTTAAGCTTGTTAACAACGGGGATAACCGAAGCGGAAATAATAAAGGCTCCGAAAAACATTATCGCAATATCGGCAATTTTACCGATAAAAACAATGGTTAAAATTGCCATTATAATAAAAATTGCAGTTTTATAATGATTTAAAAAATTTTCTTTTAAAAACATTTTGGCTTTCCTCATAATTTACACATTTTATGTTACAATCATTGTTAGATTTTAGCAAGGAGAAGAAAACTGATGACAAACACGGCTAATCAAAATATAAAACCTGCCAGCACAAAAAGAAACGAAAGGGGAAACCTTGAAATATCCGGCTGCGACGCCGTTGAGCTTGCTAAAAAATACGGCACTCCGTTATATGTCATGGATGAAGTTACTTTAAGAAAAATTTCAAAAGAATATAAAGAAGCGTTTAAAAATTATAAAAAAGTTAACATTATGTATGCGAGCAAGGCACTCATGACGGGTGCGGTTGCGCAAATTTTGCACAGCGAAGGCTTCGGGTTTGACGTTGTATCGGGCGGGGAAATTTATACAATTCATAAAGCCAAAGTTGATATGAATTTTGCAACCTTTAACGGCAACAACAAAACAAAAGAAGAAATTGAAATGGCACTTGAATATAACATAGGGCGCATTTCGGTTGATAATTTTTATGAAATAAGGCTTCTTGACGAAATAGCACGCAAACGTAACAAAATTCAAAAAATACTTTTAAGAATTACCCCGGGAATTGAATGTCATACCCATGAATATATCCAAACGGGTCATCTTGATTCTAAATTCGGGTTTGATTTAACCCAAACAGACAATGCGGTTGAATTAATCAAAAATGAGTGCAAAAACCTTGAAATCAGGGGGCTTCATGCACATATAGGCTCTCAAATTTTTGAAACGGAAGCATACCGTGATGAAATTGAAGTTTTAATTAAAGAAACAAAAAGGCTTAATGAAAAATTCGGGCTTAATCTTGATGAAATAAACATCGGCGGTGGGCTTGGAATTACTTATACAAAAGAAGATTGCCCGCCTTCGGTTAATGAAATTGCAGAGGTTATAATTTCATCTCTTAAAGAAAGCTGCAAAAAATATCAAGTGCAAGAGCCTGTTTTATACATTGAGCCCGGACGCTCTATAGTCGGAACGGCAGGAGTAACTTTATA
>CAYUWO010000125.1:2878-3221 GCA_964448535.1 uncultured Gammaproteobacteria bacterium
CTTGGAAACAGGTTCCGAACGGAAGAAAATATATAGCAGTTGACGGCGGAATGGCGGACAACCCTCGCCCCTCAATGTACAATGCAAAATATTTTGCCGAAATTGCAAACGGTAAAAAAGGAAATGTTAAAGAAAAAGTAACCGTTGCCGGAAGATTTTGCGAATCGGGGGACATTTTAATTAAAGATATCGAGCTTAACTCTCCGACAACGGGAGATATTTTATGCGTTTATAACACCGGCGCTTACGGCTATTCAATGTCGAGCAACTATAACAGAGTTTTAAAACCGGAAATGGTACTTGTAAATAACTCACAATCTGATATTATTATAAAAAGAGAAAC
>CAYUWO010000126.1:0-3134 GCA_964448535.1 uncultured Gammaproteobacteria bacterium
ACGATTGAAGATTTTCTTTTCTTTCTGATTGCTTGTCCCACCGCTTCGCCCATTTCAATGACTTCTTCGGCGTTGGTAATTTTGATGTCGAGTTTAGACAAATCCACTTTGATTTTATGGGTAAAATATCCGCCCCTGTTGGAACTTATTCCTTTTTTGGCAATTCTGTCCAGTTCTTTTCGAATGTCATCTTCTTTGCCGACAAGTTCAATTGGCACATTATAATCAAGCGCAGCCCAAACCGCTCCGTCGACTGTTGCCCCAGGAGCGTAATCTCCGCCCATAGCGTCTATTGCTATTCTTGTCATATCAACTTCCCCGATAAACTGTTTGTTTTTTATTCCGCAGGTTTTTCTTCTTTATTTTCTTCCGCAGCTTCCGTTTTAGCCTCGTCAGCATTTGTTTCGGCTTTTACTTCTTCAACGGCGGATTTAGTTTCCTCTTTTTTGTTTGAAACTTTTTTTGTTTTTGGCTTGTTTTCTTTTTTAGCTTCTTCAACTTCAGATTTGTATTCAGGATGTTTTATAGAAACTACTTTGCCCTTATATGAGCCGCATTCGGGACAAACGGTGTGCGTTAAAACAACGGCACCGCATTTTGTGCATTTTGTTGTAGCAGGGACTGTTGCTTTCCAATTTGCTCTTCTCTTTGCCTGTGCTGATTTTCCCGTTCTCTTTTTAGGTACTGCCATTTTGATTTTCCTTTATAATTTTAATTGTATAGCCATTTTTTTGTGAATCAAATTTTTCACATAAGTTTATTGTCTAAAAAAAAGTTAACAATGTCAACATGATAAGTAATTATCGGGTAATATTTTTTAACCCGCTATTTTTTCCAAGTTATGAACACATAACCGTTTTGCCCGTTTCCGCCGTTTCCGGAGCCAAATTTGGCGCTCCAGCCACCTCCGCCTCCGCCCGAACCGGCTTGACCGGTAGTGTTTTTGTCTGAGGTATTTTGAGGGGGGACAAAGTCTGCGCTGTGCCCGTCAGATGTGTCCGTTGAACAGTTTCCGTAAAAATTGTTGAAATCGTAAGTTTTAACTGTGCCGTTTGTATTTAATGTAATTGTATTGACGGCATAGTATTCATAAGTGTTTGAGGCGGTTAATCCATTATAATTACCGACAAACAGCCCTCCGCATCCGCCTTTGCTGCCAAGTCCGGAGAACCCTCCAAGCCCGCCGGCGTACGCAAGAGAATCGCCCACAATATTTCTGTAAAATAAACCGTTATAAATATTTAAGCTGTTCATTCCTCTGAACGGTACGGTTGACACAAGGCTTAAATCGGATAAACTAAGCCCTTCTCCGCGAATGAATGCGCTAAAGCCCCCCAATTTATCGTAATTTAATTTAGAGGTTCTATCAACTGAAGAACCGAGAGCAACCGCCTGATTATCGGAATTTAATTCAAAAATCGGAGTATTTTTGTTTTTTGCGAAAGATAAAAGAAGTTTCTTTGCAACAAGCCCCTCGGGGATAACTCCATTGTCCGATCCGAAATCTTCATATCCTGTTATTAAATCTTCATCAAACGTAAAGTTGACGTTATTATCAGGCAGAAGGATTAAGGGATAATGTCTTGATGAGGGGGTTTTTTCAGGGATTGGAAGATAGGCTGAAAAATTATTTGAAGAAGGCAAGTTTGTATAAGTTTCTTGGTTGATTTTTCCGCCCATGCCGCCTGCGCCGCCTATTACGAGGAGAACAAGTTTTTTGTTTTCATCATATATAGCGCTTGACGACCCGCTTGCGCCTTCTGTTCCATCAGTCGGAGTAAGGGAATATCCTTTGTCGGTCAATTCGCCTTCGGCTCCCTTAAATCCGCCCATGCCGCCTTTTCCAATTACAATCGTATATTTGCTCCCCGGAGTTACCGGAAAATTTTTAATTTTAACGGCAGTTCCGCCTACCCCGCCGCCTCCTGTTCCGCCCGGATGTTCGGTTAAGATTGTGGTTTTGCCGTATCTGTTTAAAGCGGGGTCAATGACCTCTGCCGGCATGGTTTTAATTCTTGTAACATCAGGACCAAAAGTTGCGCTTCCTGCTATTGCGTTATTGTTTGGAATATCGCATGATAGTTTTCCTTCTCCGCAAAGAATAACGGCGTCTTCCCCTTTGCCGCCAAAACCTGCATTATTAATCCCCGGGATACGTCCGCCATTGCCGCCACGCAAGGTAAAACCGTTTGCAACTGTTGCTCCGCTTTCTTTAAAAGGTGCTTCACCTTCATTGGACAAATAATAAGAATGCGGAACAAGGGAACATGCGGCAGAAAGCCCATCGTCAATGTTATTTGAGTAGTATCCTATAAGACCCGATGTTTTATTTTCCTTTGATATTCCCCTAAAACATTCAATGCTTGTATCAGCGGGGGTTGAAGGTGCGTCTGCTACATATAAACCAACGGCATCCGATAACCCCGTTTGGTGGATTAAAAATCCTATTCCGTCAAATATTCTTATATTATCAAAAACATTTTTTAACTCGGCTAATTTGGTTGAATCTATATATGAAAGTTCAACCGCAGACGAACTTTCGTCTGCAAAATTCGGAGAGTAGTTTGCTTTAATAAATTCTTTCGGCAATTCAAAATCAACTATGGCGACTCCAGAATTACCCCCTTTGCCCGAATATATACGGGTGGTGTCCGAATCGGTGTTTCGTGTGCCGCCGCTTGTGCCTGAGCCTGTCAACACATTAACGATTATTTTTTTGATTCTGTCTAAAGATAAGCCCTGAATAGAGCTTTCACCCGATATAAATTCTTTTTTATAAACGGTTCCCCCTGCGGCTCCGCCTCCGCCCCCTCCGCCTGCAAGAAGGGTGATGTCGACTTTTCTTACCCCTCTGGGAACAACAAATTCTTTAACGCTGCAATTTCCGCCGTTATCTTCTACGGTCATTGTCCCCGCTTCATCAAGACGGGTAACATAACATGGGAATCCGTTTTCTTTAGCGTTATCAGATGTGTAAAAGAAGCTTGCGCTGTTTTTGTCTGTTTTATCGGGCATTGTGAGTATTTTTTTTGTAATTGCGGGAAGTGCAAGCAAGAGGATAACCGAGATGATTAATATTGAAATTAACACCTCAACCAGCGAAAACCCTCTTTTTTCTTTAATATATTTCCTGT
>CAYUWO010000127.1:0-3064 GCA_964448535.1 uncultured Gammaproteobacteria bacterium
CGCACTTTTGTTCTTAAATACTTGTACCGAGTTTTCGTTAATGTGAGCCGCGTTGAGCGGGGAGCCGTATCAATTGCTGCATGGGTGAGCCCCTTGGGGCGTAACCTCTAAAACGAGTGGCTGCGAATATATATTTATGCGCATTTGCCGGTCATTTCTTGTACTTTTGTCCTTAATTTTCTGCAATGTTGAACTTGTTTTAGCCTCTATCCTTTTTGGTGTTTAACTTTTAGCCAATGGACATTTAGTGCAGGAATTGTCCGTTAATTATCTTTTAGTTTGATATGTGTCAAAATGTTTTTGAGATTAATATTTAGGGTTTGATTAAAAGATGAGCGATGAATGCATGCAGAAAGGATTTTTTAAGATGTGAAACAAAGGCTATACATTATTTGGAATAAAATGATTATTTTTGTATCAGGAAAAGCAAATTTTCTGACAGATATGTTGATTTTGTTACATGCATAGATAAACAGGGGAAAAATACAATATTGAATTAGACAATATTAGAAGATTTAAAGATGATTAATTTTACCCCTGAAAAAAGTAAACAAATCGCACTCGCAAAACTTGATGCAACTCACAAATGGCTTGAGTAACAAGCTCCAAGCAAATTATGACTTTATAAAATTGCATAATACTTCAAACTTACATTTATTTGAAATTTTAGGCAGAATATCCCGCAGTAGTCTGCCGTTGTGTGCCATCTTGAATGGAAGTGAAGATTATAAAAAACTTTTACCTCAATATAAATATAGCAGCATTAATAATTATAGAACCGTATTAAATGATGAAGAAATAAAAATATTTATGGGATTTTTTACATCTTAATAGATTATCAATCGGAAAAGCAATAGTGATGATTTTCTTTTAGATACGGGGCTGTTTAGGCAAAACGGACGGGATAGCATAACGGACGAGAGAATCAGGAAAATTATGTCTGATATGGGGAAATCGGACGATGAAATAGAAACAGTAATTAATTTTGCTACACGTGAGGATAAGACGGCTTTAATTTCAAACGCAAAAGAAACAGTTGAAAAACTGGATTTAAAAAATAAACTTGCGGACGACTTCTATAACAAAGCCATTGAAGCGGGGGCGACAAAGTCGGAGGCACTAGCCAATTCAAAATTATTTAAAGTTATGCTCGGTTCATTCGGCAACAACACAAAACGTATACAAGAGTGGTATAACAAGATTTCTTTTGTGAAGAATATGCCTGTTGAACAAGCTCAAAATGTGCTTAAAGGCGGAGTGGTGTATAAACAGGGCGGGAAAGAAGAGCGCATTAACGATTTAAACGCAAGAAGAAAAGAGCTTGATTTAAACTATGACAGTGTATTTGACAGGATGGACGAGTTTAGGGAGAAGAGGCAAAAAGAATTATTGGAACAAAAAAGAGAGGAGCTTGAAGAACAGGGGCTAAGCCATGCGGATATTAGCGAAGTACTTGCAGATTTAGAACACGATTGGAGATTTCAAAACGAGGTTGAAGAATCGGACGGGTATTGGGATTGGAATTTTGCGGTTGATGAGTATGTCAAGGATTATGCGAACTTTCTTGCGGATTACTGCGAAGAAAAAGGCTATATAACCGAAGTTGAAAAATCAAAAAAAAGCATTTCAACTTATATAAAACTTTATGAAACACAAGAACAACAAGAAGATAGAGAACCTGTTTATGAAATAAGAATCTCCGACCATGAAAACGGTTACGGAGATAAAGATGTTATGATTCATTATTCAGAAAGCATTGAAGAGGCTGTTAGCGCTGTTGATAAAACTATTGATAACATTATCGGCGAGGGTTTTAAACTGAACTTTAATTCTTTTGAGGAATTTCAAGAAGAATTTAAAGATTATATTGAAGAAACTCCGCAGGATTATAATATTAATAATTCTGACGAAGCATTAAAAGACTTGGGAATTACGGAAGATAAACCGCGTGTTGTTAATACTCCAACGGGAAGGGTTGAAATAGGTATAATCGGAATTGAGCATATTATTAACGGAGGCGGAAGCGAACATAAACCCGATAAAAACCGCTATAAATCATTAAATAAAATGTTTGCAACTCTTGAAAGACCAAATATTGTAACTGTTGATAATAACGGAAAGAAAAAATATTTTAAACTGTTTAAAGATAATAACAAATCTAAAACACAAATTACGATTGTATATAATGATTCAAACGGAGATTATGTCCGTACAACAATTCCTGTTAGCAAAGATAAAAAATATATTTTAAAAGAAATAAATTCAGGAACCGTTATTTATAAAAATGGTCAGACCGGAGTTATAAAAAATAACTCCGCTGCCAACTTTATTATAAACGATAACACAAAAAATTTCAACCCCCCGGATGAAATATTTTATCAGACGGGGAATCATGAGATTGATGAGAGCGACAGATATAAAAATTTGCCAAAAGATTTAAAAGAAGCGGTTTATTATATCTATACGGGCGAGCCTGTATATGATGTAACGGGCGAAGAGTTTCCGAACAACGGTGAAGATATAATTACAAGAGTTTTGAAATACTACAAAGATAAATTTAACGGTTCGGTAAATAATAAAAATCTCGGTAAAATTCGGTTGAATAAACACAGTATAAAAGACAGTATTTATCACGGAAAAGGAAGCAATAAAATAAATGCTTTTGCCGCGGTTCCTTATGTTATAGAAAAAGGTATGTTGGCAAATACTCAATTAAACTATAATAATAAAAATGAAAACAGATATTTAATAGTTGCACCTATAACATTAAAAGGTGAAGATTATTTTTGTGAGGTGGTTGTGCGTGAGCCTGTTAAAATAACCGCAACAGGTGAAAAAGCAACTCACAAAAATTTTTATATCCATGAAGTTGAATTAAAAGAAAAACTTGCTGACAGCTTTACACGTACCCTTCAACAGGGACTGCCAACAAGTTCCAAATCCATTATATCAGATTTGATAAATAAATTCAACTCTGATGAAATATTTTATCAAGATACGCAGCGAAAAGTTAACCCGCTTGATTATGATTATATCCATAATCAGACAACGGGGGAAAGAATTT
>CAYUWO010000128.1:0-2434 GCA_964448535.1 uncultured Gammaproteobacteria bacterium
ATTTTATCAAATAAAGATAAATTCAGGAAATTTTTATCGGATAACGGGTTCAACGCCCCGCATGCAAAAGGTTACACGGACTATAAGCAAGTAATTGCTGATTGGGAAGAATATAAAAAGCCCATAATGATAAAGCCCGTTGATTCATCGGGCTCAAGAGGGGTCAGAAAAATTAACGTTATTGATGAGGTTAAAGACGCCGCATATAATGCGCTTTCATATTCAAGGGCAAAAAGGTTTATAGCGGAGGAATATATTGAAACCGATTTACCCCAGATTCAAGGAGAAGGATTCAGCGTTAACGGAGAGCTTAAATATGCGGATTTTTCAAGGCATTTTTCTGAAAAAAATGCCTTGAAAAATCCGTTTGTACCCATAGGGTGGTGCTTGCCGTCTGATATTGACGGCAAAATATGCGAAAAAATTAAATGCGAAGTTCAAAGAGCCCTTACAATATTAAAAATGAGAACAGGACCGTATAACCTTGAAACAAGAATATCAAAAGAAGGTAAAATATACCTTATGGAAGTTGCGCCAAGAAACGGAGGGAATTTTATCCCGCAGCTTATTGAATATGCAACGGGGTTTGATATGGTTAAATATTCAATTAAAGCGGCTCTCGGAGAAGATTGCACATCCGTTGCCCAAACAAAATTAAAGGGTTTTCATTCATACTATGTCTTATATTCCCTAAATGAAGGGTATTTGAAAAAAGTTGAAATTGATGAAAATTTTAGAAAAAACAACCTTCTTGAATTAAACATGATAAAAAAAATAAACGATAAAATTAACGTTCTTGAAAGCTCCGGCTCGAGCATAGGGGTTATGATTTTACAATTTAAATCAATGGATGAAATGTTTAATAAAAAGGAAAATATGAATAAATTTGTAAAAATTATCGTTTCAAAAACCCTCGGGGGGGGGGGGTAATTTTAATTTTTCTGATATAATAATTTCCATGGATAATATTCATTTCAGAAAAAATACGTTAGATAAAAAAGCCTTGGAATCTTTCTTTGTTAAGAACAAAAATTGTTTTTCGCCCAATTTGGATAAGGTTGTTAAAATTTCTGAATTTTGCGAAAAAATCATAAACAACGCAGAAATTTTTGAAGCGTGGTCAAATGGTGATTTGGCGGGGGTTGTTTGTATGTATGCAAATGATAAAACAAAGTCAAAGTCTTTCATTACAATGGTTCTTACAGCTTCCGATTACAGAAACAAAAAAATCGGCTCAGCCCTTCTTGATATGGCGCTTAATTATGCAAAAGAAAACGGGTTTTTAAAAACAGAGCTTGAAGTTGCGCCTAAAAATAACATAGCAATTAAACTTTATCAAAGCAAAGGTTTTAAATTTAAAAAATTTGTAATGGAAAATGTGCGCTACACTACGGGGGGGGGGGGTAAGCTCCCATATCTCCAGCCCTCCTTAAGGAGAGCTTATGCGGCATAGAGAAATCGGAGGGTATTTTGAACTTGAAAGGGCGGGATATGAACCTTATTATAAGGATGGAATTTATCTTAATTCCGCAAGAAACGCTCTAAAATATATAATAAGGGTTTTTAATATTAAAGAAATTGCTCTTTCCTATTTTACATGCCCCGTTGTTTATGATGCCGCAGAGTCGGAAGGGATAAAAATTTTATCCTATGAAATTGATGATAATTTTATGCCCGAAGATGAATTTAGCGCAGAAACTTTTTTCCTCTATACCGACTATTTTGGAATATCAGGGAAAAACGCAAAAATTCTTGAGAAGAAATATCCCAATTTAATTGTTGATAACGCACAGGCGTTTTTTGCCCCGAAAAAAGGAATAGCAAGTTTTTATTCTCCGAGAAAGTTTTTCGGGCTTCCTGACGGCGGAATTTTAATATCCGATAAATATTTATCGGATATTGAGCTTAAAAAATCCGTTTCTTACGATAAATTTGCCCACCTTTTAAAAAGGGCGGATTTAGGCGCAAATTCGGGATATCCTGATTTTAGAAAAGCGGAAGAAGATTTAAAATCGGCGCCGGTTTTAAAAATGTCTGATTTAACATACGGCATTATGTCAAATATTAATTATCAAAAAATCATGCAAAAAAGGCTTGAAAATTTCAGGGTTTTAAATAAGGTTCTTAGCGAAAAAAACGAATTAAAAATTGACATGACAAAAGATGACATCCCCTTGTGTTATCCGTTTAGAACAAAGGAGAAGGGCTTAAGAGAAAAACTTATAGAAAATAAGATTTATACAGCTTCATATTGGCCGCAAAACAATAAAAATCAAGCTATGTCAACAAACAAGGCAAAAACTTTAAGGGATGAAATTATTCCGCTTCCCGTTGATCAAAGGTATGATAAATTTGATATGGAAAGGATTTTGGACGTTATATGCAAATAGAAATACGCCCGCTAAAAGAAGAGGACGCATTAATTTCTTATAAA
>CAYUWO010000128.1:2444-2957 GCA_964448535.1 uncultured Gammaproteobacteria bacterium
AAATGGAGGAATGACCCCGCAGTTTGGAAATATACAGGGGGAAAACCGGACAAAATAATCACGCCAGAAATTGAAGCCGCTTGGATAAAAGAAGTTCTTAAAAGAAAAAACGAAAAGCGTTTTGCAATAATTGCACAAGGGGAATATGTGGGGAATATTCAGCTGACAGACATTAAAAAAGATTGTGCGATTTTACATATCTTTATCGGAAATAAAAATTTTTGGGGGCAAAAAATAGCTTCAAATGCGCTTTCTCTGTTGTTAAATTATGCAAAAAAGGAGCTTAAATTAAAGGAGCTGTATTTGGAAGTTAACCCCGAAAACAAAGCGGCAATAAAACTTTACCAAAATGCCGATTTTAATTTTATTCCCTATAAATCGCTTAAAAATTTTAACATAATGCGCCTTGATTTGCAAAGCTAACCCCCCCCCCACCAAAAGATCTCCGCCGGACGAAAAAGAGGCGAAATTTTATTTACCTGTTTAATATCAAAAAAAAGAGGGCTTGTAAAA
>CAYUWO010000129.1:0-2233 GCA_964448535.1 uncultured Gammaproteobacteria bacterium
TTTGGGCTGTTGTTCAACACATCATCTTCTGACGATTTTATTTCAAAAGCAACAGGAACAAAATCATCAAAATTGTCCAAGATTTCAAAAGCGGCAGGCGTCGCAACAGGCGCAGCAGCTTCAGGGGCTCTTGCGGCGGCAGGCGTCGCAATTAAAGAAGCCGTTAAAGGCAAAGGAAGCGGCAAAGGCAAACTCTTTGCGGCGGGGGTTGCGGCAGGAACGGCAATTCTTACCTACATTGGCGGCAAGTTAATCAAAAAAGCCGATTAAAAAATTATTTTCCCAAAATGCAAATTCCAAAAAATACTAATCCTTTTGATAAGGCGTAACGTTTTGTTACGCCCTTTTCTTTTATAACGGGAATTTTCCTCTATAAAAGCGAATAGCCAAATTCAAAAGATTCAAGATTTATTTTGACAAATTCCGGTTTTTTAGTTTCGGAAACTTTTTTGAGCGCTTCAATTACCGCCTCTTTTGAAAGTATCTTTGTTTTTTTGATAAAACATCCCAAAGTTGTGATATTTAAATGAAACTCGCGGTTTTTCCCGTGGATTGAGTTATTTAAAGGGATAAAAAGATATTCAACGTCATCCCTCTTTTTCTCTTCTTTTATAGCGGAAGAATCAGCCAAAATAAGCCCGCCTTTTGAAATCATATTTTCAAACTTGTCTTTTGCCTGAGCGCTTAAAAATATTCCGAAATCTCCGAGGTCAAAAATGGGCGAACCTATAGATTCCTTTGAGATAACAACGTAGCAGTTGGCTGCGCCCCCTCTCATTTCGGCGCCGTAGTTTGGAATCCAAGTTGAATTTTTTCCTTCAATCATTGCCGCATGGGCTAAAACGGTGCCTAAAAATAAAACCCCCTGCCCTCCAAAACCTGAAACAATTATGTTTTTTTCTTCGTTCATTATTCTTTTCCTGTTATATCTTTAAAAACGCCTAATTTATGAGTTTTTAAAATTTCTTCTTCCAAAAATTTAAGCGCTTCTACAGGTTCTGTTTTCCAGCCGGTCGGGCATGCAGTTATAACTTCAACAAAGCTGAACCCCAGCCCCTTTATTTGATTTTCAAAGGCATGTTTTATTGCCTTTTTGGTTTGTATTATGCTTTTTGGATTATATATGGCGCACCTTTCAACATAACATGCCCCTTCGCATAAAGAAACCATTTCCGATATTTTTAGTGGGTATCCGAATGTTTTAGGGTCGCGCCCGTAAGGTGTGGTTGCGGTTTTTTGCCCTATAATGCTTGTGGCGCTCGCTTGCCCGCCCGTCATGCCAAAGTTTGTGTTATTTATACATACAGTTGTGATGTTTTCTCCCCGGCATGCCGTATGAATGGTTTCATTCATTCCGATTGTTGCGGCATCTCCGTCACCTTGATAAGTAAAAACGATTTTCTCGGGTTTTGCGCGTTTAATCCCTGTTGCAACGCATGGCGCACGCCCGTGAGAGGAGCCTGCGACATCTAAATCGTAATATTTTTCAAGGCATATTGAACAGCCCACGGAAGCAACCGCAATTGTATCCCCCTGAACCCCGAGCTCGTCAATACATTCGGCTATAAGTCGAAGAACAACCCCATGCCCGCATCCGGGGCAGAAAGTATATTCAAAGTCTTTTTTGATTGTATCCGGTCTTTTAAAAACCGTTACGCCTTTTAAATTGTCTGACATTTGCTTAATTCCGTAACTTTTTTGTAAATATCCCCCGCCCTTATGACGTCCCCTCCGGTTTTAGAGAGAATTTCAAACCTTAAGGGCGTATCAAGCGCAGCTTTAACGTCAAGCGCCATTTGTCCTTCGTTCATTTCAACATCAAGAATGAGTTTTACCCGTTTTGAAAGCTCGTTTATTTTTTTATAAGGGAAAGGCCAGAGGGTAACCGGCCTTAAAAGCCCTATTTTAATTCCTTCTTCTCTCAATTTTAATATTGCGCTTTTTGCCGTTCTTGCAACCGTGCCGAAAGAAGTGATTAATATTTCCATATCGTCTGTCATAAATTCTTCATACAAAACTTCGTTTTCTTCAATGGTCTTATACTTTGCCTGAAGTTTATTATTCAATACAATTAAATCATCTCCGCCCATGTGAAGAGAAACAAGCTTTCTTGGCGGGCGTTTTTTCTCGCCGCAACCCACTCCGTCTAATTCCCAAAAAGAAGAATCCGCCTTTTTAAAATCGTACTTTTTAAATTCAACAGGCTCCATCATCTGCCCTAAAAACCCGTCTG
>CAYUWO010000129.1:2243-2921 GCA_964448535.1 uncultured Gammaproteobacteria bacterium
TGCAAGAAGAATGGCAGGATTTCTGTATTTCCATGCAAGGTGAAACACTCTGTGGGTATATTCGACAGCTTCTTCAACGGTTGAGGGCGCAAGAACAATTGTTCTGTAATCTCCGTTTCCTCCCCCTTTTGTGGCTTGAAAATAATCCCCTTGGGACGGAATAATATGCCCCAGTCCGGGACCGGAGCGCATAACAGAGATTATAACTCCGGGAATTTGCGCAGCCGCCATTGCCGAAATCGCTTCTTGCATAAGAGCAACCGCACAGGACGAAGAACTTGTCATTGCCATTGTTCCCGTTGAGCATGCCCCTATTGTCATATTAATTGCGGCGAGTTCCGATTCGGCGTTGATATAAGTTTTATTTAGCGCAGGCATGGTTTTGCTCATATACTCGCCGATTTCATTTTGCGGGGTTATGGGGTATGCAAAATAACATTGAAGCCCGGCGTCAATTGCCGCCTTAGCTATTGCGATATTTCCTTTAATTAAAACTTTTTCGCCCATTATCTTACAACCTCTTTAATCGCAATATCAGGGCATGAAATTGCACAAAGCGAACAGCCCGTGCATTTGTTATTTTTATCATTAAATACCGCAAAAAAATTCCCGCGGCTGTTAGGTTCATCAGAGAGCCCGATTAGCTTACCGGAGCATACAGCCATACAAATTCCGCAG
>CAYUWO010000130.1:0-2910 GCA_964448535.1 uncultured Gammaproteobacteria bacterium
TCAAATTGTTCGCTCATTTTAAAATTTTTTCCCCAAGATGTCTTAATAATTCTTTACAATATTATTCTATATGAAGAGGGGCTTTTTTGACGTCATTCAAGAGGATGAAAAAGGCATGGTTTGTCTAATCCTTATAGACTAACTTATTCTTCAATAATTTCATATAATGAGCCCGCCTCATTCACGCTGACATTTCCCTCGGGAATTTTTAAAACGCGCGCTTTTAAAATTTTTACTTTGTATTCTATTGTGATAATATCCCCTTCTTTTAGCTGTTTGGCGGGTTTTGCCGGATTATCATTTACAAAAACTTTTGCCATGCCGCAAATGTCGTTTGCTGTCGTTCTTCTTTTTATAATTCTTGAAACTTTTAAAAATTTATCTAATCGCATACGATTTCTATTTTATACCCGCCGTTTGCCCTTAATTTTTCTTCTGTTTTATCAAAGGGGATTAACCCTTCCTGTGCGCCGAAAACTTCCACGCATGCGGCAGAGTTTACGGAAGCGTATTTTATGGATTTTGAAATGTCGCCCTCAAATCTTTCCATTGCGGCGACAAAGGTAGAAGAAAAAGCGTCCCCCGCACCCAAAGTTGACCTGACTTTTGCGGGAAATTCGGGAGCTTTGTAATATTTTTCCCCGTCGTATGCGACAGCGCCGTTTTTTCCATCCGTTATGACAATAACCGATTTGTTTTTATTTCTTAAAATTTTGAACATTGTTTTCATATCAGGGTGGATTTTTTCTTCGGAGAAAAGCTCGTCTTTTGTGTCCGGACGGACTTCAACCTTTGTTAAAAGGCTTGCTTCTTCTTTATTTAAGATTAGTATATTGCATGAATCTATGATTTTTTTAAAATATTCTTCCCCTTTTTTAATTGCTGTTGTGCCGGCGTTAATTGCAAGTTTTATATTATTTTCTTTTGCAAATGCGGCGATTTTATCAAGAAGTTTGTTGCTTTCTCCGGAAAGCGGGGCAATATAAATCCATTTTGTATTTTTTAAATTTTCAAAGTTGATATCTTTTTCATTTAAACATGCGTTTTCTCCCCTGTGGGCCAGAACAGTTCTATCCCCCTGAAAGCTGACCAAAATAATTGAAAAACCGGTTAAGCCCTTATTTGAGCGAATAACGTTCGAGGTGTCTATTCCGCTTGTTTTAATTCTTTCCTGAATAACCGGCGCTATCTCATCTGCGCCGAGTTTAACCACAACGGATGTATTGAACCCGAGCTTTTGAAAATTCATAGCCGCATTAACTGCGCCCCCGCCCAAGTTTCTTGAAAAATCCGTTATTTCAACTTTTGACCCGTAAGGAAAAGACATAAAGTCACTTCTTTTTGATTTTGAATAAACCGAAACTATATTAGCGTCATCCGACTCAATAAAAACATCTAATGTGGCAGAACCTATTGTAACAATGTCAAACATAATCTTATCACCTTTTAAACTTCCAAGTTTTATTATAATATAAAATGGGACACAGGGTAATATGTTTTTAAAAAGTATAGGTTTAAAAAATTTTAGAAACTACGGCGTGCTAAATTACGAATTTAAAAAGAACAAAACCCTTTTTATCGGAAAAAACGCTCAGGGAAAAACCAACCTTTTAGAGGCTGTCTGTTATCTTTCTTCTCTTGACTCAAATAGGATAAAAAAAGACTTCGAACTTATTAAATTCGGCTCCGATATCTGCCAAATTGCCGCTGTTGTTCAAAAAGATGATGTTGATATTAATTTAGAGGTTTTAATTAACCCCCCTAAAAATAAGATTTTAAAAGTAAACGGAATCAAAAAAAATAAGCACAGAGATTTTGTAAGGGTGTTATCTGCCGTTAATTTTTCAAGCGCAGATTTGCTCCTTTTAAAGGGGGAGCCTTCCGACAGAAGAAAGTGGCTTGATTCGGCTATTTTACAAATTTACCCCGCTTATTTTGACAAGCTTGCAAAATATAATAAAATAAGGCTTCAAAAAGCTAATTATCTTGCAAATTTCGGTATATCAACGGATATGCTTGATGTTTTTAATAAACAGCTTGCAATTGCGTCATCAAACATTGTTTATCTTAGAATGAAATATTTAAACGAGATAAAAAAAATAACCGCAATGAAACATTTTGACATTTCGGGCGGGGAAAAACCGGATATCAATTATGAATCGGATGTTATAAAAGAAATAGTTCCTATTAACGTCATGACCGAGCTTTTTACCCGTGCCCTTGAAGAAAATAAACAAAAAGAAATTATGCGGCAAACCTGTTTAATCGGTCCCCATCGGGATGACATACTTTTTAAAATAAACGGCACGGACGCAAGAAGGTTTGCTTCGCAGGGGCAGCAAAGAACTTTGATTCTTGCGCTTAAATTGGCCGAGCTTGATATCATAACTTTAAAGACGGGCACAGAACCTTTGCTTTTATTGGACGATGTTTTGGCAGAGCTTGACGATATCAGGCAAAATTTTTTATTAAAATCAATCAAGCCTTCAATTCAAACAATTATTACAAGCGTGGACGCCTTTTTTTTTGACGACAGCTTTTTAAAAGATGTAGAGATTGTCAAAATAAAAGAAGGGAGCATAGTGTAATACTTTGCAAGGCGGTTTGCGTAATTTAAAAAAAAGCAAGATTCAAAGCGTTTGGCGGCAAAACTGCCATAAAGCCCGCACTTGGTGCGGGCTTTATAAATCGGTTATTTATTTTTTTATTTTTTTGGTTTTTATTTGATATCAATGTCGACATCAACATCAACGTCAACGTTGGGATTATTACCCCCTTGGGGAACTCCCCCGCCACCTGCGGCTTGGTCGTCAACCCCGTTTGAAGCGCTTCCTTTTTTCTCGCTGAGTTTAACTTTGACATCTTCGTTGTATTCGTCAAGTGCTTCGCCGACTGCCACATCTGCAGCTT
>CAYUWO010000131.1:0-2886 GCA_964448535.1 uncultured Gammaproteobacteria bacterium
GTATTTAATAAGACCCCTTTATAGCTTTGTAAAAGGCATACTGGACATTAATTACAGCGGACATTTAGTTTTAAACTTTTTTGAAATTATCTTCTTAGCTTCACTTTTAATTGTCTGCTATAAAAAATTTATCAGGGGGACCCACTCCGAGAGTTTAGTCAGGGGGCTTATCGTTCTTCTTATTTTATGGGGAATTTCAGAGTTTTTAATAAAAATAAACATTCAAATAATCGGGATGTTTTTAAAAGTTCTTGTTACTTTTATAACAGTCAGCCTGATTGTAATTTTTCAGCCTGAAATGCGCCGTTTTCTCGGATATATGGGGCAAAACGACTTTATTATGAATTTCTTTACAAATAAAAACCCGAACGAAAAAGACGGAAGCGAAATTAATGTTGTAAAAGAATTGATAGAGGCGATTAAATATTTATCAAAAACAAAAACGGGAGCCCTTATCGTTTTAAAGGGGGGTTCTGAGAATTTTAACCACAACGATGTCGGGGTTAAGCTTGATGCGAGGCTTTCTCAAGAGTTGCTCTTAACTATTTTTCACCCCAACACTCCTCTTCATGACGGCGCCGTTATCTTGGATAAATATAAAATTGTTTCTGCGGGCGCGCTTTTACCTTTAACAGAAGACCCTAAATTAAGCTGGAGATACGGTACACGCCACAGAGCGGCAATCGGAGTAACCGAAATCTCAGATTGCGCCTGTCTTGTTGTTTCGGAAGAAACAGGAGATGTTTCAATTGCAACCGGCGGCAATCTAAAAAAATATGAAGATTTGGGCAACTTAAAAGCGGATTTGGAGCGCATTTTAGGGTATGCCAAAAATGAAGACGAAAAAAAGCAGTATAATTTCAAATTTGAAAATATTCTTCCTTCAAAATATAAACAATAAATCTTGTTTAATCAAAAAATTCCGCACTTTGCGGATTTTATCCGTAACAATTAATAAAACTCAACACACAAGAGCTATCCGCAAATTTGACCCCCGATAATTGTTGCCGCATTTGTTAATTTCTAAGTATGCTTTAGTTTTTTTTAAGCGTTCTTCAAATAAAAATAGCATAAGTAAATGTGGACAATCATTGTTTCAGCCAACCTGCGCCAGTTTTTCAAGCTTTAATTTTTGGTCATATTCAACAAGCAGTTTGATAAGTTCGTCAAGTTCTCCTTCAATAACCGTCCAAACATTTAGATTGTGGTTAATTCTATGGTCTGTTAAGCGCCCTTGGGGAAAATTATAGGTTCTTATTCTCTCGGATCTGTCTCCGGTGCCCACTTGCGAACGCCTAAGGTCAGTAACTTCCTGCATTTGTTTTTGAACTTCCATATCGTAAAGTTTAGCTTTTAAAATTTGAAGTGCTCTTTCTTTGTTTTGGAGCTGGGAGCGTTCTTCCGTGCAAAAAATCATGATTCCCGTAGGTTTATGAAAAACTCTTGCGGCAGTTTCAACTTTATTGACGTTTTGACCGCCGGCGCCGCCCGAGCGAGCCGTTGTAATTTCAATTTCGTTCATATTAAGCTCTATTTCAACGTCATCAACCTCCGGCATAACGGCAACCGTGGCGGTAGAGGTGTGAACACGCCCTTGAGATTCCGTTTGCGGAACCCTTTGAACTCTGTGAACACCGGATTCATATTTCAATTGAGAATAAACATTTTCCCCCTTAACAGAAATAACAACTTCGGAAACCCCGCCCGCTTCGCACTCGTTTATAGACAAAATTTTTGTCTGCCAGCCTTTCATGTTTGCAAACTTCATATACATTCTCATAAGGTCGCCCGCAAAAATGTTTGCTTCGTCCCCGCCTGCTCCGCCTCTGATTTCAAGCATGATATCTTTATCATCCATGGGGTCTTTAGGAAGAAGAAGAACCTTCATTTTTTCTTCATAAACGGGAATTTTCGCCTCGTTATTTGAAATTTCGTTGTTTAAATACTCTCTCATGCCGGAATCTTTTTCCCCATGGAGCATTTCTTTTGCTTCGGATATGGCATCTTGCGCTTTTTTATAAGCGTTATAAGTGTTTACCGTTTCTTCCATAGCTTTTCTTTGTTTGGATAATTCCCTGAATTTTTCATAATCGTTTACGGTTGCAGGGTCTGAAAGCTTAAGCCCGAGTTCTATATATTTTTGTTCAATTTGTTTAATTTTATCAATCATGTCTTTCATTGTTTGTTTTCCTCTAAAAAGCGGACACAGAAAAAAGCTCGCTTTTTGTCTTTTTTCTTCCGCAGGTTTTATCCTCATCACAATAACCCAACTTTTCACATTTGGGGACAAGATATTCTTTAAGCCAAGGCTCTTTTTCCGCTACTTTTTCAGCCATGGTTCCAACAAGGGTCCTGATTTCAAGCTGCGCTCTGGTGCAGAGTCTTAGATTTGAAAGATGAATCAGCTCTCTTAAATTTAAGCTTGCAACAAGGGAACTTGCGGCGGCATTCGGCAAAACAGCTCTGGCGTCTTCGGGCAAAATGCCGCTTTCCGTAAATTCCTGATATAGATTTGAAGTCTGTTTCATAAATTCTTCAAATTTTTCGCAAAGTTTGGGGTTGTTCTCAATAGTTTTTGGAATTATATAATCAAACTCGCCCTTTTCTTTGACGTATCTCTGGCTTTTTTGAGAAAAGCTCATTAATCTGTGTCTGACAAGCTGATGGGTGCAGGCTCTTGATACGTTTTGAATTGCAAAAGTTAACTGGATATGTTCAATTGTGGAATAGTGCCCCGAACCTATAACCCTTTTAATTAAAGACAACATTTTTTCTTCATCAGGGGCGTTTATATAGTTTTCATAGGGCAAATTAGCGCTGTAGCAGGTTTTACATGCGGTATAAATTGTTTTTACCATATCCGGCGGGCAAGAAATCAATTCCACA
>CAYUWO010000132.1:0-2879 GCA_964448535.1 uncultured Gammaproteobacteria bacterium
GTCAACTCCTGTGGGCTGTTTTTGCGCAAGGACACCTGCTTGTGTTCTTTTTTGAAGAGCATTTGCAAGATTTAATGAAACGGCGTTAATATTTGCCGAGTCAACAATATTAAGATTTGAACCAAGTCCGTTAATGTTCATTTTTTCTCCATCCTTATGTTTTTTATATCGGCAAATAAAATTTGAAACTTTATAAATAGCTCTTTTTATGTAACATTTTTTTACAAAAATTGTTTATTTATAAATTATTATGGAATATAAAAAGGAAAGACGTTTTGCTTTCCCTTTTTTATTTAAAAGAGGATAATTAAAGGTAAACAGCTTGGAAGAATTAAAAAGGAAATCAGATGAATAATTTAATTGATATAAAAAGTTTATCTGCGGATGAAATTAACGATTTAATTTATCTCGCTGCCGATTTTAAACAGGGCAGATTTGCGCATTATTCTGAAAAGCACTGTGCGCTGATGTTTTTTGAAAATTCAACAAGAACAAAGTTTTCTTTTGAATGTGCAATAAATAAACTCGGGGCGCACCCTTATATTTTTGATGGTTCTAAATCTTTAACATCAAAAGAGGAACTTTTTGACACTATAAACAACCTCTGTGCGCTTGGCATTGATACTTTCATAATAAGAACGGGGGAAGAAAATTTATTTGGCGAACTTCTCAAAAGGAAATATTTTAAGAATGTCCATTTTATAAATGCAGGGCAAGGAAAAACCTCTCATCCGACCCAAGCGCTGCTTGATTATTTAACGATGATTGAAACAGCCGGCAATATGAGGGGTAAAAAGGTTGTTATTATCGGCGATATAAAATATTCAAGTGTTGCAAAATCAAATATCGAGCTTTTATCTAAGGCGGGGGCACAGGTTATAACATGCGCACCCGCTTATTTTAGGGAAGATATAAAAGGGGTCTGTTTTGAAGAAAATCTGAATAAAGCGCTTATTGGCGCAGATATTGTAATGTGCCTCAGGATTCAAAATGAAAGGCTCTCTGAAGCAATAAACAGGGATGATTTTATAAAAAATTATCAAATAAACATTGATAATTTTCCTTCCAAAGCTGTTTTAATGCACCCCGGGCCTGTTAACAGAGATGTTGAAATTCAAAGTAAGCTTCTTGATTCATCAATCGGAAAAACAATTTTAAAACAGGCTCAAAATGGGGTATATGTTAAAATGGCAGTGCTTGAAAAAATTTTTGGCGGGGGCGGATAATAATAAAAAAGCTGCTAAAAAACCTGTGTGCTTTATATAAATTTTTTATATAAAGCCAAACATTGGGGAAATAACAAGCTTAAGCAGGGCTTATTTATAAGGTGCCCCCCTTTAAGGGGGGCTTTTTTGTAACCAATAAAAAGAAAATCATTGTTCCCCTGCAATGCCGTATTTTTTTGCTTCTTCCGCTAAATTGCGGTATGCGACTGCGGGGTCTTTTGCGTTTTCAAACATAAATTTAAGCTTTTCGTATTCATTTTGAGTTAATTTGTTATCGGCTTCGTCTTGGATTGTTTCGTCATTTGTTACAGCTGCTTCAAGACGGGTTAAGATGTCAGAGCCTTTTGCCCTGTCAAGCTTAGAATCGGAATCAACAATTTCGCTTGATTTGGCGTGAATAGTTTTTGCTGCGGCAGTAGCTTTGTCAATTTCTTTTGTTAGTATGTATTCGCCTTCATTTAAGCGTTCCTGAACTTTTGAAACAGTGTCAAATTTTGATTTGTCCGTGTCGCTCAGGTTATCTCCCTGTGTATGTACGATGTCTGACGCATCGTAGTATGCATCCATAAATTTTCCGATTGCTTCCCTGTTTTCGTCAATCGTTGCGGAGTCTGTTTTAGATGAAATTTTTGAAGTATAAACATTTTCCGAATATGTTTGTGCTTTGCTGGATTCGGAAACAGTAGCTATGGCATCCTGCACGTTCGTGCCGACAATTTCATCAGTGCCCATTTGAGCGGATTCATCTTCAAAAAAGTCGTTAATAATGGTTTTTGCCATTTGCGCATCAACCACTTCATCTTTCTGAGTCCCCTCCTCGGCAAAAAGCCCGTCTTCCTCTTTTGTGGCGGCGGTCTTTTCCAATTCTGTTAAAACACTACCCACATCTTTAATTACAGGGATAAAAACAGTTTTTAAATAATTAAATGCCATAATTTACTGCGTACCTCGCTGCTTATATACTAATTATTTATACGGCAGAACAGTCTATTGCCTGCAGTATTTGTTACAAATATTAACAATTAGCGGAATTCCCTTAAACTGTGCTATTTTTTAATAGTAAGCCTCTCGATGAATCTTACAAACCGTGTTAAAATCCCCTCCTGATTTTTTGAAATTGAATCAACAAGGATTGTTTTCATGCCGGCTTTTTTGCCCGCAAGAATATCTGTTAAGGGTCTGTCGCCCACCATTGCTACTTCTTTGGTTTCAAGCCCCAGTTCATAGCATGCTAATTTTAATATTTTGACGTCAGGCTTTCTTGCATTCCCGTATATTTTAACGGGGGAAGTTTTTTGAACTTTGTCAAAGTATGCCTTATTGTGGTTGTTTGAAACAATTGCAACTTTAAAATCTTTTTGTAATTCTTCAAAAAATTCAAGCGTTTTTTTTGTGAATTTTCCTGTTCCCGATTGCATAACGGTAGAATCAAGGTCAAAAAATATTCCTTTAATCCCCTTTGCCTTTAGCTCTTTTATGTCTATATCGTATATTGATTCAAGGTTATAATCCGGTTTTAATCTCATAGAGTGTTCATGCTCCTTTTCACTTCATTTTTTATGCCGACAGTTCTTAAAAGTGCGCGGCTAAACTCTTTTTCCCATTCTTTATTTTCCGCTTCAAAACTCAAAATAACGGTGTCATTTGTGTTTG
>CAYUWO010000133.1:0-2686 GCA_964448535.1 uncultured Gammaproteobacteria bacterium
TTAAGTGTTCTCCGAGGTCATAATGTATCTCAGAGCATGGGCCGCAGGAGCCTGAAGCTCCGGGAGGACCCCAAAAATTATCCTTTTTTCCTTTTCTTAAAATTCTTTTTTCATCTACTCCGATTGACTTCCAAATTTCAAATGCTTCATTGTCATCTTCATAAATTGTTATCCAGAGCCTGGCTTTATCAAGCCCCAAATACTCTTTTCCCGTAACAAACTCCCATGCCCAAGGGATTACTTCTTTTTTATAGTAATCTCCAAAGCTGAAATTTCCGAGCATTTCAAAGAAGGTATGATGTCTTGGAGTTCTTCCCACATTTTCAATATCGGAATCTTTTCCTCCGGCTCTTGCGCATTTTTGGCAGCTTACCGCTCTGGGCGGATTGTAAGGAGGTTTTTCAAGCCCCAAATAATAAGGCATAAATTGAACCATGCCTGCCGTTGTTAATAAAATAGTCGGATTATCGGGAATTAAAGACGAGCTTTTTACCCTTGTTGATTCATGTTTTTTTTCAAAGAAATTTAAAAACATTTCTCTGATTTCAGCCGATGTTTTCATTATCTTTAACCTTCTTCACTGTTCGATAAATAAAATATACCATAAACAACATAAAAGATAACCAAAAGAAAAAGGCGGAACAAGTGAAAACTTAATACCGCCTGAAATTTCGTATATAATGGAGGAAGGAGTGGAAAAGAGAAGAACTAACCACTCTTAATATTCCACAATTTAAATATATATAACGTATATACTAAATAAAATTTAATTTTTCTTTACATTTTGTTTTCGCTCGGGTGCTGTCTGAAATTACGGGGTTTATTATCAAAAATGTATGTTAGGAACCTTTCACATCAGCACCGTGCCGGCGGCGTTGACCATTTGTAATAACCGGGGCTTTAAATCCCCATTTTGGCTCTTATACTAAATTATTAACGTTTGCTATTGCCGAATCTGTTTGATTACCTTCATATCATATAATAATATCAACTTCGGTATAACTTGTATTTTTGCTTAGGTTATTAATCAAAATGCCACAGTTGGCATGTATAAGATTTTAATACTTCCGATTCTGATTTTGCAGGTGTTTTCCCATATCTGCCCGCCCTTTAGCCAAAACTGCTTTTGAATCTTTGTCAAGAGGGCTAATGTATAATTTCTGTTATTGAGTTAAAATCTTTGTTAATTATAATGTTGGCTTTTTTAACTTTTGCCGTCATTACCGCATAATTACACTAAGCCGATATATTTTTATACAAAATTATATATAGTTACCAAAAAAATTTTTTATTATAAAATATTTTTTATGAAAACAAAAACCGTTGCAATAGTCGGACGTCCGAATGTAGGCAAATCAACCCTGTTAAACAGAATAACAGGGTATAGGCGTTCTATTGTGGATGATATGCCCAATGTTACAAGGGATAGAATATACGCTGACGCTATATGGCAATCAAAGCCCTTTATTTTAATAGATACGGGCGGGATTGTTACAAATAACGATGACGAGTTTGTGAAAAGCATTTTTAATCAGGCTAAAATTGCTGTTGATGAAGCGGATTTAATTTTATTCACCGTTGATGCAAAAGACGGGCTAAACCCTTATGATTATGACATTGCAGACATTTTAAGACAGTCAAATAAAGAAGTTATTGTTGTTGTTAATAAGGTTGATTCTCCTTTTGAAACAGTTTGCGCAAGCGAGTTTTATTCCCTCGGGTTTGATTCCGTTATGTGCGTTTCTGCGCTTCATGGCACGGGCGGGGTCGGCGATTTATTGGACGAGATTACAAAAAATATTGATAAAATGCCTGAAATTGAAGAAAACGGAGCGATAAAAATTGCAATAGCGGGAAAACCAAACGCCGGAAAAAGCTCTATCTTAAATAACCTTTTAAATGAGCAAAGAGCTATAGTTTCGGACGTTTCGGGAACCACAAGAGATTCCGTCAATTCGGAAATCAAATATGGCGGGGATAATTTCATTTTAATAGATACCGCAGGAATAAGAAAAAAATCAAAAGTTGATTACGGGGTTGAAGCTTTTGCGGTAGACAGAGCAATAAAAGCCGTAAGGGAAGCGGATGTTACCCTTCTTGTCATTGATTCGGTCGAGGGGTTATCCGATCAGGATAAAAAAATTGCCCAAATCGTTGAAGAAGCAGGGAGCGGGCTTATTATCGCATTTAACAAATGGGATTTAATCAAAAATACTCAAACCCATAAAATAGAAGCACAAATTGAAAAAGAAGCCCCCTTTTTAAACTATGCAAAAAAAATATTTATAAGCGCAAAGACGGGCCAAAGGTTAAAAACCATTTTTGAAATTGCGAAAGAAGTCCAAAACGAGCGCACAAAACAAATTCAAACGAGCGTTTTAAATAAAATCGTGAATGAGGCGGTAAATATTAACCCGCCAAGCTCGGTTAAGGGCAAATTTTTAAAAATTTATTATGCTGCCCAATCGGGGACAAAACCCCCCGCCATTACTTTTTTCATCAATTCCAAAAAGCTTCTTTTTGATTCGTATAAAAGATATTTAATGAAGAGAATAAGAGAATCCTTCGGATTTTTCGGCACGGTTGTCAGATTAAATTTTAAAGAAAGAGGAGAAAAATAATGACAATTCCCGTTTATCTTTTTATAATGGCTGTTGCAATTCTTGCTTATCTGACAGGTTCAATT
>CAYUWO010000134.1:0-2681 GCA_964448535.1 uncultured Gammaproteobacteria bacterium
TTTTCTTAATCAAATCTTAATTTGCAAAGAAAAACAGGGCATAATAAAATTAGAGGATAAATTTTAATAAGGAAATTTTATAATGTGCGGAATAGTTGGATATTCGGGAAAACAGGGAGCCGTTGATATTTTATTAGACGGCTTAAGCCACCTTGAATACAGGGGGTATGATTCGGCGGGCGTCGCCCTTATGGGAAAAGACAAAATCAACGTGTTTAAAGCGCTCGGAAAGCTCCAAAATCTTGTTCTTGAGCTTGATAAAGTCAGAGGAAGCGAAGATTTAAAATCAAATGTCGGAATCGGACACATAAGGTGGGCAACCCACGGGCTTCCTACCCTTGCAAACGCCCACCCCCACAGTTGTAATTGCAAGGGGTTAACTCTTGTCCATAACGGCATTATTGAAAATTATAAAGAAATAAAAGATTTTTTAATTGAACAGGGCTCCGTCTTTGAATCCCAAACCGATACCGAAGTTGCTGCGCATTTAATTGCCTGTGAATACGGCAAAACAGGAGATTTAACACAGGCTGTTTCAAATGCGCAAAAAAAACTAAAAGGCTCATGGGCGTTTTGCGTTATGCATAAAAACGAGCCCTCTTCAATCGTTGCAACAAGAAAAAATGCCCCCCTTTTAATCGGCGTCGGAGAAGGAGAAAATTTCCTTGCCTCAGACATTGCGGCAATTATTAAATATACAAAAAGGGCAATTTATTTAAACGACGGTCAAATTGCAAAAATTACAAAAGATTCAATTGACATTATAAACGAGGACGGCACAAAAGGCACAAACAAGGCGGAAATTCTCCCCTTTGAGCCTCTTGCTTTATCCAAAATGGGCTATAAACATTTCATGCTGAAAGAAATCCACGAACAGCCCGACGTCGTAAGAAATATATTACAGGGGAGAATTTCCGACGAATCTAAAAAAGTTTCTTTGCCAAATGTTAATTTGACGGCGGACGATTTAAAAAAGATAAACAGAATTCAAATAATTGCCTGCGGCACAAGCCTTCATGCCGGTCTTGTCGGAAAGTATGCAATTGAAGATTTAACGGGAATCCCCGTTGACGTTGAGGCTTCAAGCGAATATATATACAGGCGGACTGCTGCCGATTCAAACACTCTTGTAATAGGAATTTCTCAATCGGGAGAAACGGCGGATACAATCACCGCCATTAAACAGGTAAAAGAAAAAGGCGCCCATGTCTTAATTATTACAAACAGAAAAGAAAGCCTGCTTGCGAGATTATCGGACAGCCTGTTCCATATTAATGCGGGAATTGAAGTTTCTGTCGCCGCAACAAAATCTTATATCGCACAGCTTTTATCAATATATTTACTTGCAATTTATATAGAAGAAACAATAAACGGACAGAGCGATAAATTACAAGAAATTAAGCATGAGCTTTTGACTTTGCCCGCCAAGCTTGAAATAGTTTTATCAAACATTATCAAAATAAGAGATGTTGCAAGAAAATATTCAAGCTATAAAAATTTTATTTTCATAGCGCGCGGGGTAAATTATCCGACGGCGCTTGAAGGCGCGCTTAAGTTAAAAGAAATAAGCTATATTAACGCAACGGGATATCCCGCAGGAGAATTAAAACACGGACCTATTGCCATGCTTGATGAAACCATGCCCGTTCTTGCAATTTTAAACAGCGGCGCCGTATATGACAAAGTTATGTCAAATTGTGAGGAAGCTTACGCAAGAAGGGCAAAATTAATCGGGGTTGCAAACTATATTGATGACAAACACAAAACGCTTTTTGACGATTACATCATTATCCCTGAAATTATCGACCTTGTGTCCCCTGCGCTTAACGTTACCGTTTTGCAGCTTATGGCATACTTCATTGCGGAATATTTAGGAAAAGACGTCGACCAGCCAAGAAACCTTGCAAAATCGGTTACGGTTGAATAAATGACCGATTGAATTTTTGCAAAATGACAGTTTTTTGCCCTTTTGAGCCACAAGCAGGTTAAATAAAACGGCACGGCTAAATGCCCAAAGCCCATAATTTAGGGTTTAAACTCTAATTCTTAGCTCCGACGGGCTGCAGACAAACTGCCTGAGCAACGGAAGAATTTCTTGCCTGATCGTAATAAAAGAATGTGCCGACCGTGCTAAAATGTCTAAAATGCGCAAAACGACCATAGGGGGTTGTGTCTAAATCTTCCTCCTTGTTTGACCATAAAGAAAACGGCGGCTCGTTAAGCCCATATTTAGAAGCTGTTTCGCTTGCATAAATAATGGCGTCATTGTCCTCATCAAAAGATACCAAAGGCGCATTTTGGTATATTAAATTTGCAATATCAAGCAAATCTTTATCAGAGGGCAAATTCTCAACCCCGCCGCATTTATCAACTGCGCCTGCCCAATAATCATAATTAAATCTGCAATGTTTAATGCCAAGAGCCTCTCTTTTTGCTTCGCATTCGGCAAATGAAAGCGCCTTGGGGCTAAACGGAACGCTGTAACATCTGTTTGATTTTGATTTTAAAAGGCAATTCCCGTCTTTACCGCCGGTAAAAGTCGCCGCATTATCCTCTTTAACGGGCTCTTTAAAACAATTTTTAATTATGCTGACCCCGCCAAACGCAAACACGACAAAGACAAGAACCGTAATAACGATAAGTAAAATTTATCTTCGGGTATATGCAGGTATTTTCATATC
>CAYUWO010000135.1:0-2662 GCA_964448535.1 uncultured Gammaproteobacteria bacterium
GCTTTTTAAATGGTTTATTTAAAAAATAAATAAATGACATCTGTAATGTTCTCTTAATAGCTTATATCCGTATATTTCAGGCACTTTGTAATTTTTAAAACTTGGTCGGCGATGTTGGCTTGTTCGGGTTTTATAGCGTACTTTTTAAAGAAAATGTTGTGCTTAATATAACGGGGTAATCTTTAATAAAATCTTTTGATTTTAATTCTAAATCTTGCATAGTCCAAATTTTTCTTGATTGTTTTTTATATTTTTCAGCTAACTCAGATTTAAAAATTGCTCCTAAATTATTGTAATAAGATAAATATTTTAAATAACCGATTTTGTTTGCTAATTCACGAAAGTATTCACACTTTAAAACTTTGGCAGTGCGATTTTTCGCCCTTTATATATATTTCTTTATCTTTCATTATCGCCTCTCATCCGAATTAAATTTGCCGAATAAAATTTTTAATATATAATAAAAGAAACGGGGCGTTGGCGCAGTTGGTAGCGCGCGACACTGGCAGTGTCGAGGCCACGGGTTCGAATCCCGTACGCTCCATTCTTTTTAAGTTGTTGTTTTGGCTTAGCTTGTACGGTTTAGCCGATATATAGAATAATTAATCCGTCTTAAGGCGCATATTTCTTGCTCTTGCAAATATTGCCTTGGCTTCATCTGTGCCGACATAGCGCCAGTGCCAAGGTTCAAAATTCAAACCCTGCCGATTGTTTAACGGGAAAGAATTTTCAAAGCCGTATTTATCAGCGTTGTTTTTAAGCCATTGATACTCTTTTGTGTTTGCAAAAGTCTGCAACAAAGAATTTATATCGACCGTAAACCCTGTGTGATGTTCGGAAAACCCGCATGGGGCAGAAACCCTAAGTCTTTCGATAAATTCCGCTTCCGTCGGATTTTCTTTATCTTTAAACTTCTTTGCAAAAATTATTTTTTGTTGTGCGCAAGAACGGTAACCGGATAAAATGGCGATGTTAATTCCGTCTTTTTTTGCTGCGGCTTGCATTGTTGAAAAAGCTTTGTATAAATCTTTATGTACGATATTTTTACCTGCCGTAACTACAAGCTTATCTTTCGGACATTCATTGTATCTAAAATGCGTTATTCCCGCAAATTCCACCTTGTCATTACAATAATTGCATGCAACAATTTCTTGTATAATTTTGTTTTCATCCATTTTTATTACCCCATTGCCCTATTACGAACGTATTTTTATTAGTACCATGAAAATGTATAAGTGGCTATAATTATAATTTTTGTTACAATATTTTGAAAAATTGCTTTGCAAGTTTAATATATTTCATCTTTTTATTTTAACAATTTTTTTATACAAGGATAAGCAAGTTCATATATATTATGATAAATAAACCCGACATTTGCGTTTTTCATGGCTTCTTTTTGCTTTTCGCTTACGGCTGTATAAGGATAAATGCCGTATATGAAAGGGAAAAAGGCATAAATAAAACCGTCGATATCTTTTTTTGTCATATCGGGTAAAAATTTTTCCAAAAGTCTGCGCAGCGTTTTAATTAAGCTTCCAAAGGCAATTTTAAATTCGGTTAATATTTCAAGGCGGCTGTTTGCTTCCGTATCAAAATGGCTCATGCTCATAAGCTTTAGCATTTGACTTCTTTTTTGAAGGGATGCCGCAAGGCAATCCGCTATTTCATCTTTTGACATGGAAATGTTATCTTTTATAATCTTCTTTAAATCTTTTTCCCAAAGTTCATATTCTTTTTTGCCGATTGATAAAAATATCTCTTCTTTTGTATGGAAATAATGGTATATTAATGTTCTTGTAAAAGTAGTATGTTTTACAATTTCTTTCAGGGTAATATCTTTAAAGCTCTTTGTTCTATAAAGTTTTTCACAAGCGTCTATAATCTCATTTTTCCTTTGGTTAATGAGCTTAACGGAACTTTTCGGCATAAATTTTATCCTGTTTAATTATATATTGACACCATGACAATTTTATAATATGCTTATTTTGACATTGTGTCAATAAAAAAGGCTAAATCATGAAAAAGCTTCCGTTGTTATTTATGATACTGACATTTATCGCTTCAAATTGCACATTTGCGGCGCCTAAAAATATGAAAGAGGTTGTTTTTATGAAAAAAATTACTCAAACGGCAGGAAGAGAACAACTGGGCGGTTTTGCCCCCGAGTTTGCACATTTTAACGACGATATTTTATTTGGCGAAAATTGGAACAATAACGATATAGATACAAAAACCCGCTCGGTTATAACGGTTGTGTCGTTAGTTTCTCAAGGTATAACCGATAATTCTTTAAAATATCATCTTCAAAACGCTAAAAACCACGGCGTAACAAAAGAAGAAATTGCGGCAATTATTACAAATACGGCATTTTACGCAGGCTGGCCCAAGGCTTGGGCAGCATTTAACCTCGCAAAAGAAGTTTGGGCAGATGATAAAAAAGCGCTGACAGATAAAGATAAATACGCAAAAACTATTATTTTCCCTGTAGGCGAACCCAACAACGCTTATAAACAATACTTTATCGGACAAAGTTACATCGCTTCGATTTCAACAAGTCAGGTAAAAATGTTTAACGTAACGTTTGAACCCAAATGCAGAAATAATTGGCATATCCATAAAGCTGATAAAGGCGGGGGGCAAATGTTAATCGGAATAGGGGGCA
>CAYUWO010000136.1:0-2576 GCA_964448535.1 uncultured Gammaproteobacteria bacterium
GGTAGACCTTATCCAGACAGAAGGGGTTAAAGATATGAAAAGTGCTTCTTCTAAAGATTTCTTAGCCGTTGCTCGAATGACAATTGCAAACACGGCGGAACTTGTTAAAAATGTTTCCGTTCCCGTTATGACGGCTTCGGGCATTACCCCGCAAACCGCTCCCCTTGCTTTTGCCGCCGGCGCAAGCGCTATCGGGGTCGGGTCTGCTGTTAACAAATTAAGAACGCAAGTTGCAATGGCTCAAACCGTCAGAGAGCTTGTTGGCGCAATTGCCTACGGAAACATTATAAAACAGGAAAAATCAAAATCTTCAAACGTTATGATGTTTTAATTTACAATAAAATTTAGTCGGACGGAATTTAAATTCCGTCCTTTTTACAATTTTAATTTAAATTTGAAATATCCTTTGTTTGAAATATTTTCAAACAAACCCTTGCAAGAAAGGCTCTGTCATTGTATATTATTAAACAGGAGAATTTAAAATGAGTCAAATTACAAAAATAGCATGGGATTTAAACGAAAAAACCGAAAACAGATATCAGCTTGTATACGAATTAATTGAAATTGCAAAAAGGCTGGTAGATGAATCTCAAATTAAAAAAAACAAGGATGATTTCGGTTATGACTTTGAAGCTTCTTATGATGTGAGCATAAAAAAAGAAAAACCCGTTCAACATGCAATTATGGTTAAAGCATCGGAATCTGACGACAGCGGTTTGGTTGGTTAGCTATATAAGGAATTTTTAAATTGGATAAAGCCCTTAATTTTATTAAGGAAAAAACAGGCGGTTTTGCTCCGGAGATTGCTCTTGTGCTTGGCTCGGGGCTTGGCGGTTTTACGGACGGCACAGACGGAATATCCGTTTCTTACGGCGAAATTGAAGGTTTTGTGCCCTCGACTGTTCAAGGGCATAAAGGTTCTCTGTTTTTCTGCGAACATTCGGGAAAAAAAATAGCTGTTATGCAGGGACGCTTTCATTTTTATGAAGGTCATAAAATGTCTGTAATAACTTATCCCATAAAGGTTTTATCCGCTCTTGGGGCTAAAACTCTTATTTTGACAAACGCTGCGGGCTCTCTCGGGCTTTCCTTGAAGCCGGGAGATTTAATGTTAATTAAAGACCATATTAATTTTATGGGAACAAACCCGCTTATCGGTAAAAATGACGACAGTTTAGGTGAAAGGTTCCCCGATATGTCCGAGGTTTATTCCAAAAAATTAAGAAACCTCGCACTTGATTGTGCCCAAAAAACGGGGATTGAGCTTAAAGAAGGGGTTTATGCCGCAACAACCGGACCATCTTACGAAACGCCCTCGGAAGTTAAAATGTTAAAAATGTTCGGGGCTGACGTGGTCGGGATGTCAACGGTGCCGGAGGCGATTGTTGCCAACTGGCTCAAAATGGAAGTTATGGGGATAAGTCTTGTTTCAAATTACGCCTCCGGAGTGAAGGAAGGCAAATTGAACCATAAAGAAGTCATCGAAGCGGGAAAATCCGCCTCCGGCAAAGTTAAGAATCTTCTTAATTCAATCCTCGCCAATATCTAAGGATTGCTTGCATAAAACAAAAATCCGATTAAAAGGTCGGCTAAAAGCAGATATACCGTACACAAAATTGCGGATTTTGTGGTCGAATCTCCGACATTTTTTGCTCCGCCCTCCGTTTCGTATCCGACGGTTGCGCAAACATCCGCTATAATTCCACCGAAAATAAACCCTTTAAATATGCTTATATAGATATCTTTTGTGTTTAGCATAAGCCAAACGGAGTTTAAATATCTGTTCGGATGAAGATCGATTGAATAATAAGATACAACCATGCCCCCCATTATGCCTAAGAATTCTGCCAAAATAACGACAAAAAGACAACTTACTGCGCCGGCAACGATTCTCGGAGCAAAGTAATATCCTACGGGGTCAACGCCCAAAACTTTCATGGCGTTAACCTGAGAAGTTACCTTCATGTTTGCAATTTGTGCGGTTGCTGCGGTTCCCGCCCTTGCCCCCATTGCAAGTGCGGCAAACCCGGGGGCGATTTCTCTTATCAGGGCTATTCCCAAAAAGCCGCCTATGTAATCATCGGCGCCGGATAACAAAAACTGTTTTGAAACCTGAAGCGCAATAACGGAAGAAGCAATAACGACAATCATAAGGCAAATGCCCAGCGAATCAAAGCCCATTGCGGCAGCTTGGGAAATAACGCTTTTTAAGGTTACATTTCCTTTAAGCATATATTTCAGTGCTGTTATAAAATTTTGAACGCATTTTCCTAAAAAAGAAATCATAAAAAGATTTTACAATTAAAAACGGTTAAATTCAAACTTTTTAAAAAATACTGGATTTTTAAATTCGTTTTATTTAAGATTTGAATATGATAACTTCAATGTTGAATTTTATTTTATTTTTAATCTTCTTATATCTCATATTATACGGGGTTTATCTTTTAACAATGAACCTCAAGGCGCTTTTGTCCTCAAAAGTTTTTTTGGAAGAAATCAACCCCCAAAATTTTGAACATTTTAACAACAAAGAAAATAAATTATGTGTCATAATTTTTGCAAATTCAAAAACAAAA
>CAYUWO010000137.1:0-2526 GCA_964448535.1 uncultured Gammaproteobacteria bacterium
CCCGAAGCAAGCTTCACTAACGACTTAGGGGCTGATTCTTTAGACACGGTTGAATTGGTTATGGCTCTTGAAGAAGAATTCGGATGTGAAATTCCCGATGAGGAAGCCGAAAAGATTGCGACCGTTCAAGATGCCGTTGCATACATTGACGCACATCTTTCATAGTTTTAAATTATTTGGCAAAAAGTTATAAGGCGGCGTTTGTACGGTTTATAACTTTTTTTGTCAAATGCAGATATCTTTAAGGAAAGTAAAATGAGTACAAATAAAAAAAGAGCGGTTATTACGGGTATAGGAATTATCTCGCCCTTTGGCATGGGAGTTGATAAATTTTGGAATAGCCTTATTGAAGGCAA
Organism: uncultured Gammaproteobacteria bacterium; assembly: GCA_964448535.1. Taxonomy (GTDB): domain Bacteria; phylum Cyanobacteriota; class Vampirovibrionia; order Gastranaerophilales; family Gastranaerophilaceae; genus Galligastranaerophilus_A. The sequence continues at coordinate 357 of CAYUWO010000137.1, forward strand.
ATCCGGAATTTCAACAATTGAAAATATCTCTCCTGAGGGGCACACTGTTCATGTTGCCGGCGAAATTAAAAACTTTGAAAAAATTTCCACTCTTGACCCGAAAGAATCAAAAAGAATGGATAGATACACTCAGTTTGCCATAATGGCGGCAGATGAAGCCATGGAAGATTCCGGGCTTGACGTTTCCGCTCTCGACCCTTATAGATTCGGTGTTATAGTAGGCTCTGCTGCAGGCGGGTTTGGAACTTTTGAAAAACAGCATTTAACCATAATAGACAGAGGACCTTCAAAATGCTCTCCTTTCACAGTGCCTATGATTATTGCGGACATGGGCGCAGGAAGAATTTCTATGAAATATAAAGCAAAAGGCGTTAACAAAGCTATTGTAACCGCTTGCGCCACTTCTGCCCACTGTATCGGAGATTCCTTAAGGACAATTCAATACGGCGAAGCCGATGTTATTATTGCGGGGGGCGCCGAAGCAGTTATTACAAGGCTTGGCATTGGCGCATTCACATCTGCAAGAACTCTTTCAAAAAGAAATGATGAGCCCAAAAAGGCATCCCGCCCTTATGACATCGACAGGGACGGTTTTGTTATGTCGGAAGGCGCCGCTGTTGTCATAGTTGAAGAGCTTGAGCATGCAAAAGCCCGTGGAGCAAAAATATACGCAGAAATTGCAGGATACGGACAAACGGGCGACGCATACGACATAGTTGCCCCTGACCCTACAGGCGCAGGCGCCGCAAAAGCAATGGAATTTGCCATAAAAGACGCAGGTTTGAGCCCTAAAGATATTCAATATATTAACTCTCACGGCACCTCAACAGGTCTTGGCGACATAGCCGAATCTAAGGCAATTGCCGAAGTATTCGGAGATTTATCAACAAACAAAGACCTTAAAGTTTCTTCGACAAAATCTATGCATGGGCACATGCTCGGTGCAACAGGGGCGGCAGAATCTATAGTATGCGTAAAAGTTATAAACGAAGGGATAATTCCCCCGACCATAAACCTTGAACATCAGGATGAGCATGTAGCAAATCTAAACTATGTGCCAAACAAAGCCATAAAAGCCGAAGTTGACTGTGCGCTTACTAACTCTTTCGGTTTTGGCGGGCATAACGCTTCCCTTGTGTTTAAAAAATACAAAGGGTGTTAATTACCGTTTGACAGAATTCCTTGTCCATAATAATATAATCTTGTCGTGTTGAATAATTCTATTGAAGATTGATAATTGAATATTTAAATTATGTCGGAGTGGCACTCTGCCGAAGGAAAAGTTGACTAAATGTCAAGTTTTCCTGAGAGGACAAGCGCTGAAGGCGGTTGTTCCGCCACAAAGACATGAGAAAAAGGCTGATTGAAGATTGATAATTGAATATTTAAATTATGTCGGAGTGGCGGAATGGTAGACGCGCACGTTTGAGGGGCGTGTGGAGAAATCTGTACGGGTTCAAGTCCCGTCTTCGACATTTTTTCATTTTTGGATAGATTGGATATAAACTGATTGAAGATTTTTTATTGTGCTAATATTTAAAAAAACGGTAAAAATGAATAAAAATATTTTTTTAGCCTTAGTTTTTTTTATTGCTAATCGCATACCCTGCGGCTGCGAGCGGCAAAATTAAAGCCGATTGCATATATAACGGGGTTCCCCATGGTAAAGTAAAAGTCGTTAATAGTTTCGAAGATTTCAAAATCCGTGCGGTTACAAGCTTTGAAGATATAAGCGTAAAAAAAGTTTCAAGCTTGCCTTTTTCTTGCGGAGAGTGGCAATTTGTAGACAGTTTTGAAGATTTTACCGTTAAATTTACAGACAGCTTTTCCAAGGATTTAATTATTAAAAAGCAAACCCGTAATTTAGGGCTTATATGCCCGTAAGACAAAGTTTTTCGATATACTTTTAAAATAAATTGCTGTAAAATTTAATTTTGCCGATTGAAATCCTTAACGGGCATAAGCTAAAAACGCAAAAACTGATGAAAAAGCATGTCAGATATGGAATGTATGGGCGCAGGCACGACAGCCGTTGCCCCGGGGGGCTCGGTTGCGGGCACAAAAGCCGCGCTAAAAGGCGCAGGGGTCAGCAACGTTGACAATATGAACATTTTCAAAGCAATAACTGCTTGTTTTAAAAATGTGCCAAAATCCATTACAAATTCTCTTA
>CAYUWO010000138.1:0-2520 GCA_964448535.1 uncultured Gammaproteobacteria bacterium
CTGAAACAGATGTATTTGATTTAACCTTCGATAAAGGTGTTGCAGGACGCATGGGGCTTCCAGCTTCGTATGGCACTGACAGATGGTCTCCGGCAGAATCAAACAAATGGTACTTCGGCCTCCGCTCTTCGGCTGAGTATACGGGTAGGATTGCCGAGTACAGGGATTTCTACGAGACGGGCACGATCTACCGTTCCCAGACTGACGCTGAGGATTGCCCTAACTGCTTCGACCGCAACAATCCTGGCATATCGGCTGTCTGCCTAGGTGATTAAGCTTATTTATATAAACGTCTTTTAAAATGTAATAAGGGCAATTATATGTAAAATTTTGTTTTTAATAAAGTATGGAAAGTGCGCTCGTTAAAATTTCCGATATAAAAATTCCCTTGGCTCAAGCATCGGACAATAAAGCTTTGACAGCAGGCATTTATCTAAAAGAACCGCTTAAAAACGACTCTTTTAATTTGTCTGTAAACCCTGAAGCGGAAGAATTGGCAGGGCTTTTTGAAGAAATTCAATCAAGACAAGGGCTTGTGGGCAAAGTCCGTGATTTTGCATTAAACACGCTAAAATCCAAAAATTCTTCAACAGAGGTTGAAAAAGTTCTTGAAGAATACAAAAAAGGGAACACAACAAAAGATTGCGCGCAAATTAAAATTGCAAACTATACAAAAGGGCAAAAAAAAGCTCTGGACTTTGTTTCAGACCTCGGCGCAACGGGTGCGGGCGCAATTATATTTAAAATAGCGTCCTCACTTTCCTGCTCGGCCCCTTTCGGTTTAGCCGGCGCTGCGATTGCGGGCGGATTTTTTAAATGTGCGGCTAAATTTATTGACGCTAAAACCGGAGAAAGAAAATATAAAACAGCCCCCTATGACATTGTAACAGGGGGCATAAACGGTTTGTTGAGCCCCATTGTAAACGGAATCGGAAATATTACTTCCAAAAAAACGGCGCAAAAGCTAAATATAAAAGTTGTTTCGAAAAAACCGAAATTTAAACAAAACAGCTCCGTAATTGAAAAACTTGCGTTTTATCCAAAACAGCGTGTTCAAGGAACGATGAAGGAAAAGGCACTTGTAAACGGGGATAGAATTATTTTAAAAGGCTTGTCCAAAGTAGGCTTTGCGTTTGGGCTTCGTGAATTAACTTTTAAGGCTCTCACAATCGGTACTAAAAGCGCAGGTAAAAACATGCTAAAATATAGCGGAATGTTTTTAGATAAAGAAACCGAAGAAAAATTAAAAAAGGAAATAAAAAACTGCGAAATAGACTTTTCAAACGATATTTACGGCACAGAAAATAAAAAATGCCCTTAAGGCTTTTTGTGTTTATCATTTTGCCCTATAAAATATTTGATTTACAAAATAAGATGTTTATTATATATTTATCCTGTCAATAAAGTGTAAGGAGCTTTTTTATGGGCATAATGGACGGAAAAAAGGGTATAATTTTTGGGGTTTCAAATAAATTCGGAATCGCAAATGCCATTGCGGAACAGATTTTTAGTCAAGGCGGCGAGCTTGCGTTTACATACGCAAACGAAGCAATGGAAAAAAGAGTTCGCCCCATTGCCGAATCAATGAATGCCAAACTTTGCTTAGAATGCGATGTTACAAAAGATGAAGACGTTAAAAAAGTTTTTGACGAATATGCAAAAATATACAATCGTTTAGATTTTGTAATTCATGCCGTTGCCTTTGCCAACAAGGAAGATTTAACGGGCGATTTTTATACAACAAGCCGTGAAGGCTGGGATTTAGCAATGCATGTCAGTGCATATTCCCTTTTAACGTTAACAAAATATGCAAAACCCCAAATGGAAGCTACAGGCGGGGGTTCGATTCTTGCTTTAACATATTTAGGCTCCACGCAGACTGTTGCAAACTATAATATAATGGGGGTTGCAAAAGCGGCTCTTGAATCTTCAATGAGGTTTATAGCTTCAGACCTTGGTAAATATAATATCAGGTGTAACTGCCTGTCGGCAGGTCCCGTCAAAACAATGGCGGCTAAGGGCATTGGTGGCTTTGACAGAATGTTAAAAGCAAATTCCTTAAAATCGCCCCTAAAAAGAACCCCCTCGCTTGAAGATGTCGGCAAAGGCGGGCTGTATTTGGTTTCCGATTTATCGTCGGGCGTAACGGGCGAAATTCATTTTGTAGATTGCGGCGCACACAGTGTTTTTGCTTCTCTTGATGAAATGGAACAGTATCAATTGAGCGCCCGATAAAAAGCTAAAAGCGTTAAAAGAGGGTTCCTCTCAACATAAGACATAACTAAAATTTGATTATATCAAAATTTTTTGGTATTATAAAAAATAAGGAGAAATGGCCGAGTGGCTGAAGGCGGCACCCTGCTAAGGTGTTATAGGGAGTAATCTCTATCGAGGGTTCGAATCCCTCTTTCTCCGGTTTATGTCTTTTTATTAAATTTAATAATTTCTCTGTTTATTCTAACGGCAAAACAAATTGCTTTAATCTCGGGATAATGGCAAAATTATGAAATAATCTACAAC
>CAYUWO010000139.1:0-2449 GCA_964448535.1 uncultured Gammaproteobacteria bacterium
TTTATTTTTTGTAATTATTCTGAAATATTTTCTGATTAACTTAAATATGCCGATTGACATACCTTCAATTTTAATAAATATATTCATATCTTTTTTTAAAGCGTTATATTCCGGTCTTGTCATGCAATCGTTTAGAATATGCAAAAAATACAAATAGGCTAAATAGTAATGTCTGTGGGACATATAATAATCAACATCATACACTTTTCTAAATTTATCTAATTTGCCCAAAACATATAGCGAGTTCATTGTTCTTATACATTTATTACAATCCTTGCGGCAATTTTTTGAATGAAGCCCGCAAGTGTGCAAATACCTTTGGGCTATTTCGCTATCTGCTATATCTTTAGTTTTCTCAAGCCTTGTCTGCGCCCCGCCTTCGGAATATATTCTCAATTTTCTTGTGCTAAAACAGTTTAATAATAATAAATCTGTATACGCACAATCTCGTAAATCGTTATCTTTTAAAATAAATTCGCCAAACTCCCAAGATGATGCAAAAAAGTATGTTTTCCAAAGTTTTTGAAGGCAAAATACGGCAAACATGTAGGCATAAGTTGCTATATACCCGTAATTTTGGGGAAAGGCTTCCATATAATTAGAATTTGTTATAACAGCCTTAAGATTGAGTTCCTGTGCAACTTTTCTTGCGTCATCAGAGGCGGATTCAGCCATATTATCGTCAAAAAGAGCCGAATTTGAACTGTTTCCAAAGGCGCCCACATTGCTTATTAATATATGGGTTAATTTACAGTTAGAATATTCGGAATTTAAATTACTGACAATGGAATGAAAAGAATCAACTCCGCAGGAACACCCCGTTCCAACGGCGCTGGCATTGTCTAATTCAGCAGGGTATGGGGGGGGGGGGTAAGTATTTTTATGTTGTGCAAATCTTTTCCGTGCTTTGCTAAACTCGGAATTAAATAAGTTCTTAAATTGTATAACAATTCTTCACTAACAGGGGCGGTGCATTCTATATCATGGTTTAATCTCATTGCCCAAGATAAAAGCCCTATTACAAAAGCGTCCGAACGCTCGTAACAAAGATACGGCTCATATTCTTTTTCCACCTCGAACCATAAGTTTCTTACTTTGTTGTCCACAAGAATATCACAAGACAGGCGGGAATGACTGTCGTCAGAAGATATTACTTTTGGCTGCAAAATTTTAATCATCTTAGATCTCCTTTCATATTTTCCAATTTCTTTATTCACGGTCATTATATATCTTAAAGCCAAATAAACAAGTGTCGCCATATAAGAGGATACGGGCGCAAAAAGCCCCGTGTCTTTAAACACAATTAAAGTAATAATTGCGACAAAAACGGCTTCCGTTTGCATGGGCAATTTTTTATGCACTTTGTTTTTTGCAGTTAAATATGTGCCGACTGTAACCAATATCGCCTGAAACAAATTGGAAAACGCAAGAGTTAGCAGTATCCAATAAGCCTTTTGGTAGTACTCTTGCCCGTAAACAAGGGTCAGGATATTTTTACCGAAAAAGATAAGCATAATGAAAGCTAATGCGAAAAAAAGATAGATGTTATATAAGTGCGATTTTAAAATTGCTTTGGCGTCTTCATCCTGCGTTTTTGTTAATTCGGGGATAAGCTTTTGTCTGTGGGCTTCAACAAAAAGAGATAATACGGAAGCAACGGTAAAAGCACTAAAAAATAGTGCTGCGTCCTCTTTTGACATAAATATTGAAACGTATATCCCCTGAATTTGTACGTAAAAAACGGCTATAATCGTAACAAATGCGTAATTAAAAACGGTTTTATCAAGTTTTAGAAAAAATCTTTTTAAATGTTTAAGAGCCAAAAAATAGTTTATCTTTGAAAAATACGAACATTGGATAAAATTTATAACGCCGAGAATAATGCTTAAAATCAGGAATTTTAATAAAGATAATTTTAGAAAATAGGACAATAAGGCTATTATAGAAATGCCTGTGGCATAGAATATATTAATTTTTGCAATAGTATTAAAAGTTTTCGTTGATTGGAAATAAGGCAAAATAAGCCCAAAAAAAGTAAGGTCAAAAAATGTCCTGATTGCTATTAATATAAAAAGCAAATGACTGTTTAATTTAAACGGCAATGAACCCAGCGCAGTTATAAAAACAATTAAAATCGCAAACAGTAAAAACAGCGAAATTTTTAGCTTTACTTCTTTTGAATTTGCTTTTGAAGATACAAGTATATAGTCTGCAAATCCTAAATTGGCAAACATGAGGCAAAACCCCGTAATGGTTTTATAGCTTGAAAACAGCCCGTAATCATATACCGATAAATATCTTGCAATCACAAACAGCACAAGAGTGCCCGCAATTTGCCTTGCATAAAGCGACAGGGCATACAGGTTGCCGTTAAATATATTTTTTATACGTTCTATCATGCTTTGCATTTATAACGATAATGATATTATAAAAACGGCAGGATGCAAAA
>CAYUWO010000140.1:0-2394 GCA_964448535.1 uncultured Gammaproteobacteria bacterium
AGGATGGTAAGAAAAGAATGCCTTGCTACAATAGGCGTTCTGGGAAACCATGAGTATAAAAATCTCGCTTTAGGTAAGGCGGGAAGAAAGAGGTACCTCGGAATTAAACCTACCGTCAGAGGCGTTACAATGAACCCCGTTGACCACCCTCACGGTGGCGGCGAAGGCAAAACAGGCCCCGGTGGCAACCCGAAAACTCCGTGGGGTAAGCCCGCTCTCGGTCATAAGACGAGAAATTCAAAGAAAGCTTCAAGCAAGCTTATAGTTAGAAGAAGAAAAAAATAGGAGAACTAAGATAAATGCCTCGTTCATTAAAAAAAGGACCGTTCGTACACGATTCTTTGATTAAAAAAATTAATAAATTAAACGAATCGCAGCAAAAACAAGTTATTAAAACTTGGTCAAGAGCATCTATGATTATTCCGGATATGCTCGGACATACAATTGCTGTTCACAACGGCAAATCTCATGTTCCCGTTTATATTACGGAACAGATGGTTGGTCACAAACTTGGCGAATTTGCGGTAACAAGAACCTTTAGAGGTCATGCAGGCCAAGATAAAACGGCTAAGAAAAAATAATAATAAAGGAATAGGATAATGCAGCAAGCAACCAGTAAACAAACAAATATTAAAATGCCGGCAAGAAAGTTGCGCCGCGTCATTAATGAAATAAGAGGCAAAGTAGCGTCTGATGCTTTAAGAATGCTTAAATATATGCCCTACTTTGCAGCAAGGATTGTTGAAAAAAACCTTACGGCCGCTGTCGCTAATGCTCAGGAAAAATTTGACGGCAAAGCTGATGATTTAAAAATTACCGAAATTTTTGCCGATGAATCAGTTACCTTTAAAAGAGCAAAACCTCGCGCTCAGGGCAGAATGTATAAAAGGTTTAAAAGAACATCACACATTACCGTTAAATTAACAAGCAAATAATCAGGAGTAGAACATTGGGACAAAAGACACATCCAACCGGATTTAGAATAGGAATAATTGAACCGTGGGTTTCAACATGGTTTGCAAAAAGAAAACAGTACGCCGAAAATATTGCAGAGGATGCAAAAATCAGACGTTTTGTTAAAAAGAAACTCTACACCGCAGGCGTATCAAGAATTAACATTCAAAGAAAAGCTCAAAATGTCAACATAACTGTAATTACCGCAAAACCCGGCATTGTTGTCGGCAGGGGCGGACAGGGAATTGACGAGCTTAGAGTTGCGGTTCAAAACTTAATTAAAAGCCAAAATGTTTCAATTGATGTTGTTGAAGTTGCAAGGATAGACGCTGACGCTCAGCTTGTTGCCGAAAATATTGCTCTTCAATTGGAAAAACGTATTGCATTCCGCCGCGCAATGAAGCAGGCAATGCAAAGAACAATGCGCTCGGGGGTTCAAGGCATTAAAGTTATGGTGTCCGGACGTTTGGGCGGCGCTGAAATTGCACGTTCCGAGTGGGCAAAAGAGGGAAGAATCCCCCTTCAAACCCTTAGAGCCGATGTTCAATACGGTTTTGCCGAGGCTGATACGGTTATGGGTAAAATCGGCGTTAAAGTTTGGGTGTTTAAATCTGACTTAATGCCCGGTGAAAAAGCCGATCAAAATGTTAAAACCAAAAAAGTTACACAAGAAAAACAAGGACGTTTTCAACCCAAAAGAAAACGCCCCGAACAGGAAGCTCCGGCAGAAGCTGAAGCGCAACAATCAAATTAAGGAGCAAATAAAATGTTAATGCCTAAAAAGACAAAATTCAGAAAAAAACAAAAAGGCAATATGAAAGGGTCTGAAACAAGAGGTACGAATCTTGAATTTGGTTCATACGGTTTGATAACAACGGAGCCTGCTTGGATTACTTCACGTCAAATTGAAGCGGCTCGTCGTTGTATGACAAGACAAATTAAACGTGGCGGGAATGTTTGGATTAAAATTTTCCCTGATAAACCAATTACGAAAAAACCCGCTGAAACCCGTATGGGCAAAGGAAAGGGCAACCCCGAATATTGGGTTGCCGTTGTAAAACCCGGAAGAATGCTTTTTGAGCTTGAATATTCCGTAAGAGAAGAAGCAGTTAAGGCGCTTGAATTAGCTGCCCAAAAGTTACCGATTAAAACAAGAATCATAGAAAAATAGGTGAGTTATGAAACTTCAAGAAATGAAAGATAAAACCGTTGAAGAATTAAAAGAAGCGATTTTGAGCGCCAAAGCCGAGCTTTTTCAATTGAGAATCAAACACAATAAAATGTCCCCTCTTGAAAATCCCGCTCAAATTAAAACTTTAAAAAAACAGGTAGCACAGATGAAAACCGTTTTAAGACAAAAAGAGCTTGAAGCGTAATTTATAAAGAAGAGGAAAAAAATATGCCCAAAAAAATAAAACAAGGTGTAGTAATCAGTAACAA
>CAYUWO010000141.1:0-2303 GCA_964448535.1 uncultured Gammaproteobacteria bacterium
AGTGTCCAGATTCTTTGCCATGCTTTTCTCCTTTAATAAATTAATTATATTACATTTTTTAAAATATGGCTATTTTTTTATTTTAAATGTAAAATAAATGAAGTATGAAACAGATAATATGGAAAATAGCACTAACAATTTTTATTTTTTGTTTCGGAGTCATTCCTTCTTTAGCCCAAACGTATAATATGGGCGACCCCTTTTCTGCATTAAAGAAAGAAATTGAGTCCCGCCATACTCTTCTTACTTTTCAAACAGGAAATATAAGCGCAATTTATCCTACGGAAAAAATAAGTTCAATTTCAATTAATTTTCCGGGATATAGAGGCCCTGGGCAGCTTGTGATTTATAGCCCCGAGTTTGGACAAACAACCGGCACAAACGAATTCGGCACCGAAGCGGTTGTTGAGGACGGCGTTGTCGTTAAATTGTCGGGGGCGGATTCTTTAATTCCTAAAAACGGCTTTGTTGTGTCGGGGCATGGCAGAAATAAACAGTGGATAAAAAATAATCTTAAAATAGGCACTAACGTAATTATTGATAAAAATATAATCATTGCTTATACTACCCCCGAAAGTTACATTTTCAGCGCAAAAGAAAAAATACTTGAAGCGGAGGATTTTATAGCCAACGCTAAAAAAAACACAAAAGATTATGACGAAAAAAAGGCTGTTTATTATCTGAAAAAAGCAAAATCCGAATATAAAAAGGCTGAAAAATCAAAAGAAGAATTTAAAAAAGCTTATGCCGATTCCGCTTTAAAACTGGCCGGATTATCGGTTAAATATGCTCTTCCCTACATTGAAGACGAATTTAAAGGGGTGTGGGTAAGGCCTGTTGAGAGAAATGTTTATGAGATAAGAAAAACGCTCGATAAAATTAAAAAAACAGGCATAAATGAAGTTTTTCTCGAAACCTATTTCCACGGGTACACAATTTATCCCTCAAACGTGATGAAAAATTACGGCTTAACCGTTCAAAACCCTAAATTTTTAATGTTTGACCCGCTAAAAGTTTATATTGACGAAGCTCACAAAAGAGGAATGAAAATTCATTGCTGGTTTGAAGCTTTTTATGTCGGAAATGCTTCTCCCGCTCAAAATCAAAAGAGCATTCTTGCGGTGTACCCTTCTTGGGGAAATAAAAATCTTGCAAACTATAAAGCCGTTTATGTAAAACATCCGACCGAACACAACGGATATTTTTTAGACCCTGCAAATCCCGAAGTTATTGCTTTTTTAACCGATATTATAGGGGAAATATGCTCAAAATATAATATTGACGGTTTAAATCTTGACTATACAAGATATCCGACATCGCAAAAATCAAACGTAAGCAATTATCGTTTTTCTAACTGGGGCTATACGGATGTTGCAAGAAAAGAATTTATGGGATTATATGAGGTTGACCCCGTTGAAATAGAACCGGACAGTGTTTTATGGAAAAAGTGGTGCGAATATAGGCAAGAAAAGCTTTTTGAGTTTGTAAAAACCGCAAAAACAAAAATTAAAGACGGAATCCTCTTTTCTGCCGTAATCTTTCCCAATTACGATATTTGCCTTGAAACAAAACAACAGGATTGGTCGAAATGGTCAAGAGAGGGGCTTATTGATGCCGTTACTCCGCTAATTATGACATCAGACAACGAACTTTTTGAAAAAATATTAAAACAGGTAAAATCAAAAGTTACAAATAAAACCACTGTTTTAACAGGGCTTTTTGTCGGGTTTTTAGACGCCGAACCCGAGGACTTGCTAAAACAAATCAGCGTTTCAAGAGCTTATAAAACGGGCGGCATTGTCCTTTTTGATTGGGCTCATCTTCCTCAAAAATATCAAAATGCTCTGCAATACAGAGTTTTTCTCCCCAATAAAAAATAATTCTAATCCGAAACTTCTACTTCAATAAGCTTCTCTATAGGAACATTCAAGGCAATAGCCAAATTCACTATAACAACAAGAGAAGGGGAAAACTTTCCCGCCTCAATTCTTGCAAGATATTCAGTCGATATGTTTGCGGCTTCTGCAAGGTATTCTTGTGTATAGCGCTTTCTTGCTCGTTCGGCGCGAATATTTCGGGCAAAAATATTTATAATTTTTTCTCTTTCCATTTTTTTATTTTAGCCTTCTTGACTTTTTCTGAAAATGATTTATACTACATGTAGTATGACTTAAAGGTCAATTTTTTAAACTTATAAATCATAGAAAGGAAGCATTAATACCATGCACGAAAACATGCCAGTAAAATGTGCTTTTACCTTAGCGGAATCTCTGATTACTCTTGTCATCATAGGAGTTATCGCA
>CAYUWO010000142.1:0-2284 GCA_964448535.1 uncultured Gammaproteobacteria bacterium
CTCATGATATGATCAACCTGCGCATTTGTGAACTCGTCAGACGTATCATTATTCATATAAAACGGAGTGATAAACTGTTTTTCAATAGCTTCACCCAAGGTATTACACTCGTCAGCTTCGTTTGTATGACCTGAAACAACACGGGTGTACCCTTTATCTTGTGAAGCTCCATCCGCATACAATACGTTTGGCATATTAATTGTTTCAACTTCTTCGCCTTCGTATGTCGGAGTTGACATGACGCTTATAACGGGAACTGAATCATCTTTATCAAAGACTATAGGGTTTTCTTGAACCACAGGCTTACTCTGATTCTGATTTTGACAGGATTGTAGCCCGAAAGTAGCCAAAAGTGAAGCGGCAACGCCAAATATAATCCCCTTTAAGGTGTTCCTTTTGGCGTTTTGTTTGTTGGATAAAACAACTTGGTCGTTTTCGCCCTTATGAGCAAGATACGACGGAGTGTAGCCGTTTTTCTTTTCGTTGGCATTGTTTGGTTTTTTTGGATCTAAGCCATTAAATGAAACTGAATTCATTTTTCCTCCTATTGTTATATATACATGCTAACCTTACACAATATTTAACGGTTGGTTATCATTAAACTTTAACGAAAAACATAATTTTTTTTTGCTATTTTAAGTAATATTATTTACATTTCTTTAATTAATAAAATATATTATACAGCTTTTATCTTGAAATGTCTTTAAAAACCGCTTATGAGATTTAATTCGGGATAAATCCTTCATGAGCTTTCATTCAAAGTTTTGCCTGATTTCAGCTTGTCTATATATTTTGCAACTCCTTCCCCCATACTCATGCACGACATTTGAGTTCTTAAAGCAGACTGTGCTTTTTGGTCGGCGCCGAGGTTTCTTCCTGCGGCGAACAAGTTTGAATAATTTTTAGAAATTAAAGATTCAACCCCGAGATAGTAAATTCCTTTTTTAGATAAAACAGAGGAATTTTTGTCATTAGAATGAATATCAATCGGATAATCGCCCGCAAGAACTGTATTTAAGGGCTTATTTCCAAGGAAAAGCGTTTCGGACTTGCATTCGTTTTTGGCAATTATTTTGTTTGTTTCTCTATCGCCTGTCATGCTCGCAATTTGTGATATATAGGCATTTTCAAAACCTGCGAAATATTTTTTCATAAAGTTTGAAATCCTGTATATTGCGCTTCTTCCCTCAATAAGGGCGTCAGATTTAGAAAAAGGGTCATTTGGGTTAAAATCGACCAGCCGTGGACAATTAAAGGCGATTGAATTCGGCGCGCCCGCTACGGTAAATATTTGAAAATATGATGTGTCAAAAGGGGTTAAATCTCCGTTTTCCAAGGCTTTTTTGAATATCGGCGAAAGATTCCAGCCTTTGTCATCCCATGTATAGGCACTTGTCAAATGGATTTGCCCGCCCGCATTGCAAAAGTTTGTAACATCCGGATTGTTATCAAGTGAAATCAAAAAATCTTTTAATCTGTTTATCTGAACTCCGCTCATAATAAAACGCAAAGAGGAAGGTTGTTTGCGGGCAGTTTCTTCGAAAAATTTTTCGCCTAAAAGCTGAAAAATTTTCGAGTCGCCGGAGGCGTCTACAAAATAGCACGATTCGACATATAATGATAATATATTTGATAAAATTTTTAATCCCGTAACGAAATTTTTATTTTTTTGCGCTTCAATCGGATACGATTCAAATAAAATTTTTACGCCCGCATTTTTAAGCATTTTATCAAGCACGATTTTTAAAATATCAGGGTTAAACCACCCCTTGTTACCATCCGAATATTCAATTTGAGCGCCGTATTTTTTGGCGCAGGAAGTTAGCTCACTAAAAAAAGCCGTATTAATATTTTGTGAATCGGTTTTCATAACAGGAATTACAAGCCCGCCGGTCATTAATCCGCCCAAATAGTTATTTTTTTCAACAAGCAAAGTTTTGTGCCCAAGCTTAGCACATGTATATGCGCAAGAACATCCCGCAGGACCCCCGCCGATTATCACAACATCAAATTTATTCATTTTTATATTATCTCATATTTAATATTTATTGTAAAAAATATAAAGTCTTCTTCTTGTTTTTTGCGAAAATGTTTAAAACCAGTTTTAAAAGCTTTTTAGACTTGTTTTATAGCTCATAGATTGGTAGCTATAATGTATATTATGTAAATAATGTTTTTTTATGCTTTATAAATAAATTTATAATGCATTTTTTTAAATATTTTAATCATTAAACCCTTATCTTTTTTCTACATTTTTTGTTTAATACTCCCCCCCCCCCTTTTT
>CAYUWO010000143.1:0-2271 GCA_964448535.1 uncultured Gammaproteobacteria bacterium
GACATCCGGATTAACGCCATGAACTTTGGCCCCTGCCTCAAGGTTTTCAAATCTTGCAGCGGCGCAGCCTATGCAGCCTAAGCCGTATTTCTGAAAAACCTCAAGACTTTCGGGATGTTGTTGAACAACATCAATTATGCTCATTTCTTTTGTAACTTTTTCCATTTTTATTTGCCTTTTTTATACTTACTATTAAAATTATACTATGAAAAAATTAAAATCAATTAAAACTTTTGAGAAAAATCCTCCAATTGGCATTGCAGGCGTTAACAGGCTTTTTCGCCAGGATGAAATTACTTTTGAACCGGTTGAAAATTTCTTCGCCGAAGGTCTTATTGGTCAGATTCAAAATTCTTGTCGATTAGTTTTGCAAAGTCTGAAGGCTTTATGTCTTTGATGAAATTTTTAAATTCCGCCGCTTCTTCTTCATCCCTGTCGGAGTCGGTTGAAATTGCACCATCTGCCATCACAACCGCTGAAACATAAATCGGTGCGTCTGCTCTGATTGCAATTGCAATCGCATCCGATGGGCGGGCGTCTACCTCTTTTTCTTCTCCTTGAGTGTTTATTAAAAATATAGAGGAAAAGTATGTTTGTTCGTCAACATCATTTATTTCAACCCTGTCAATTTCCCAGCCCGTTTTTTTTGCAAAATCTAAGAACAAATCATGCGTCATGGGCCTTGTTGAAGGTATATTTTCTATTTTTCTTATAATAGAGCTTGCTTCCGCTGAGCCTATCCAGATAGGAAGAGCCCTTCTGTTGTCATAATCATTAAGTACAATAATGGGCGAGCCTGTCCTTGTATCAAGGGCTATGCCCATTACTCTCATCTCAATCATAATTTTCTCCTTCAAAATTAATTATAACACTAAAAAACCCGTCATGTCAGCTGACGGGTCAGTTAGTATATTCATCCGTTAAAAATTACCATATCCGCTCTGTGAATGATTTCCAAGCATTTGAAATGCCCTTGCCTATTCCTTTGAAGAAGTTGCAGACTGCTTGTGCTCCTTTTCTTATTATGCCTACTTTTTCGGGTTCGGGAGGGGTTATTCCGAGGGTTTCAACGGCTTCATCTCTTGAACAGCCCGTAGCTTGCATTAATGCGGAAATTTTTGCTTCGTCTTCTTCGCTGTAGGTAACCGGTTCTTCTTTTAAATGCTCGGGAATTTCATATCCGAGTCCGGTTAAGTAATCTATTGCTTCATCGTATGAGAAACCGGTGTTAAGCATATTTGAGATTTTATTTATAATTTCGGATTCGTCTGCCTTAGGGGTAATTTGTCCGGCAAGTTTATTGATTGCTTCTTCACGGCTTATGCCATATTTTCCCATCATTAACTGAATTTTGCTTTCATCAGCCTCGGAATAAATCCCGAGTTTTGCCTGTTCGCTGTCTTGAACGGTATATCCTTCGCTCAACGCTGCTTTGAGAGCTTCATTTGCGTTTGGATAAATGCCGGCGTTAACAAGTTCGTTTATATCTGCCGCCGTTAATACAACAGGATTTCCGTTTTCATCCGTTATCTTATCTTCTGTTGTTTCGGCGCTGTAGTCATCAGTTTCAATATCACCAATATTAGTGTTTGGTGTATAGCCGTTTCCCCAAGGATATGCGCTAAGACCATCCGTTGAGTTTGAATTGCTTGCGAAAGAGTCTGAAGAGCTTGAAGTTTGGGATTGTTTATTAAGGCTTGTTATCCCCTTGCCGTTTTTAGAAAAATCAAATATTGAATTTGAGTTTTGATCGTACCATTGACCGGTGAAAGTACTGTCTTGAGCAAGTTTTTGAAGCGAAACAAGACCGGAATCGGTATCTTGCATTGCAAAATAACCTGCTTGATTATAAATAGAAGTTGCGGCGGACGCTGTGCCCGTGATTGGTGCGCTTACAGCTTGAATGCCGGCAATTTTACCTTGAAATTTTGCTAATTCGTTTGCTTTTGATGTGTCATAAAATTGAAAACTCATTATTTTCTCTCTTTCGTCTGATAAACAGTCCTCGTACTTTAATAAAAAAAAATGATTTGAAAAAATTGCTACTTTTTAAACAAATTTTATATATTTCTTATATATCAAGGGTTTTGGATGTTACATATCTTAACATAATTTTATGATATTATTTTTAAATGCTTAAAGGTCCTTTTTTAGATAAAAACTTTATAGGTTCTTCTTGTCAATATCAAGAAAGCGACATTGTCCTTCTTGGTATGCCATACGATTGCACATGCTCTAACCGTGCAGGCTCGCGTTTTGCTCCTCAGCAGA
>CAYUWO010000144.1:0-2261 GCA_964448535.1 uncultured Gammaproteobacteria bacterium
TGAAAAATGCTTATAAAGATTACTTTGACAAAAAAATATATGATTTATTTTCCCAAAAATTAGCAATAGCAGTATGGGAAGTTAATACTGCCGATAATGATTCCGTAAAATCAACGGTATATTATGATAAACAAGTTATAACAGAAGATTTGAATAAGTTACCTGCTGAACAATTATTAGTCAAATTAGCCTGCTTATGAATTATGTAAAATTGTATATGGTTATATATATAAAACAAAAAAGAATATTTTTTAAACCCTGTACTGCTTATACAAAGCAATTTTAAACTGTTTTTGCGGTAAGCGGCACATAATTGCCTATTTTTTTAATAAACATTTAAACGCATTATATTATCTGTAAAATAATGTGCTTGAAACAAATATTCGCCAAAACCGAGCTTTTAACTTAACAGCTATGAAACAGGCGCGTTTTTTTGTTCCTGTCCGCAGCCGCAAACATCAAAGCCTAGTTTTTTAATTTCGTCAATAAGCTTCGGGTCTTGAGTTAACAGAAATTCTTTATAATTATCCGGCTTCAAGATTTCTTTTTCGTAATATGCAGGGTGGATTAAAACCTCGACAACCCCCTTGTTTATAGCCTTTAGCCCCTCTAATACCGTATCTTTATCCATAAACCCCGTGTATGTAACCCCGATTAAATAATCGTTTGTTAAAAAGGAATTTAACTCTTTTTTATTTTTTAAGGTAAAAACATCTAAAACCGCAAGTTTAACGAGGTTTATAGGATATCTGAAATTAAGATGTTTTTTGAGGGATTTTACAAAATAAGGCTTTTCAAACTGGGTTCTTATATAGGGAATTTTATATTCAAGAGCAAGTTTTTTAACAAGTTTAAAAAGATTTGGGATTGAATGGGTATGAACATGGGAATTTATATGGTTAATTTCAAAATTGCTCATTGTTTTCTCAATTTGAGCGCGAAATTCTTTTTCAACCTCAAATAAAAATTTTTTATCAAAAGATTTTCTTAAAATTTCTGTATATCCTAAGTTGAAATTTCCTTGTGAATCGGTTAAATAAGAAGGGTTTGTCAGGCTTTTTCCTTCGACAATATTAAGATGAATCCCAAATTTTATCCCGCCTAAATCAGATTTTAGAGAAACCGCCTCGCTGAAACCTTCCATATTTGATAAAACACAGCTTGTTGTAATTACACCCGATTGTATTCCTTTGTATACCCCCATATTAAAAGGGTGCGAGTGTCCGAAATCATCGGAATTAAAAATTAAAGCCTTATTTTTGAAAGACATTTGCTTTCAAGTCCTCTTTTATGGCTAAGGGAGAGTAATTTTTCAAAAATTCAATCGTTTCTTTAGGGGTGTTTGCAACGTAGTACAAATTTTTAGAATTTTCCCCTGCGAACCTTTCATAAATTATTGTTTCAAAAAATTTCAATAAATAATTATAAAAGCCTGCCGTATTAAGAATTACAATCGGTTTATTGTTATAACAAAGCTGTTTTTGAACAATCATCTCGGATAACTCTTCCAAAGTGCCAAACCCGCCGGGGAGCGCAATGACCGCATCCGATTTTTCGTCAAGTTTCGCCTTTCTTTCTCTCATTCCTTTTGTCAGATAAAATTCGTCGCAAAAACTCTCCGAAACCCCAAGGTCATAAAGCTTCTCGGGCATAACTCCCGTAATTTTTGCGCCGTTGTCTTTTGCCGCTTTTGAAACATGGTACATAATTCCTAATTTTGAGCCGCCATATACCACGTTAAACCCGTTTTTTGCAAGAAGTTCGCCTAAAATTTCAGCACTTTTATAATATACAGACTCAAGCGAGTTGCTGGAAGATGAAAAAATACATACGTTTTTAATATTCATATTTACTCAAATATTCTGTCGGATGGAATCATAATAGGTGCGGTTATGCTTGTGGAAGGGTTTGTGCGGGTAAAATCCGATTCGGTTATTGAAGGAACACCAAGCGGAGTGTCGTTTTTTATTGCGGTATTATAGCTTTTTTGCATTTCCGTTTTTCTCTCGGGTTCAACTTTTTTAGGCAAAGCGGAGCCCAAGATATCCGTAATATCAAAAGATATTACGGAATTATTTTGTTGTTCGGTTATATAAAGCTTTTTTTTGGCTTCATCTATGCTGATACAGTATGGCTTTTTAGCATACATTAAAACTGTGGGGTTTCCGCTTTCATCAAGTAAAAGAACATTTCCCCTGTTGTAGTTTGCGACATAAATATTATTTAAAGAATCAATGGCAAGCCCGATAGGACCGTCTATC
>CAYUWO010000145.1:0-1923 GCA_964448535.1 uncultured Gammaproteobacteria bacterium
GTTAAATCCTCTTTAACGTCATACTCATGCGCCCAGCAGCCTTTACAATTAAAGTTGCATTTTTTTGTAATACTGGCTAAAAGCACGGTGGGGGGAAAGAACCCGTTTTTGGCGTTAAATTCGGTGCGCTTTCTTAAATTATCTCCGTAATATCCGTTTACAAAGAAATTTTTAATCCATTTATTTCTGCAATTAGGGTCTAATTCCGTCAAGACTTTTTTCCACCACAGAAGATGAGGGTGTTCGGATTCAAAAAGCCATTGCATTCTTCTTGCATGGTTTATGCCCCCTTTTGAGCCCGAGATTTTTTCAAAAATTTTAGCAAGGTAAATCAACTTTTTCTTGTTGAAATTTTTCCCGAGATAATTAATCGTGTTATCTATTACAAAATTATTTAATTTTAGCTTTAAACCGTCAAACATCCCCATGGAGTTTGATTGCCATACAACTGATTGTTCTTTAACTCTCATTTTTTTCCCTTTACAAAATTACTTCTTTTAAAATTTTTATATTCATTCCTTCCAGCATTTGTTTTACTTGTTTATAAAATTTAGAGTCGGTTTCTCCTATTGCCGCAATTGTGATTGCATTTTTTATATTTGCAAGAGAATTCACAAACCCGCTTGATATTTCCGCTTTTTGAAGGGTGAGATTACCGAATTTTTTTAATTCGCCGGTTAATGCTTTAGGGAGATTTTCAAACGTAACAACAGAAAGAGGGACATTTTGATTCGTCAAAAGAAGAATCTTTAAATCGGATATCCCGTCTTTAAGCCTGTATATGATATTATCTCCGAGCATTGTGTAACAAAGTTTTTTATCATTACGTTCAAGGATTGCAACGGTAATAATTGATATAATTATTCCAAACATCGCACCCAAAATTATATTAACAAACAGTTTCGGAGAATCTTGTTCGTAAGATTGAAGTTTTTGGGGTTCTTTCAAAATAAGCACTTTGGAAGAGTCTGAAAGCTGCTCAACGAGTTTCGCCCATTCAAGCCTTGTTGCCAGACCGGCCGTTTTTTCTGCTTCTTCTTGAACCTCAAGCTGTGTGCGCTCTCCGGCAACAATTTGCCCTGTTAAAGAAGAAATCGCTTTTGACGCAGATTTAGAGAAGGCGCTCATTGCGGACAAATTGCCTATTCCTGTTACGGATGATGACGGCAGACCTTTTGCGCTGTTTGCTTTTTTCTCTAAATTTGTTTTTGCCTTTTTATATTCCTCTTCGATAATTTTTCTGTCCTTGCCTGCCCTTTCAGAGTTTAAGGACTTATGAAGGTCGATATAATTTATGATAATTGAATTTACAACATTATAGCCGATTTCGGGGGTTTTGGCTTTATATTCTATTGATATAACATTAGTACCCTTTTTGTTATCAAAGTCCACCCCTTTTTTAAGAAATTTTTCCGCAGTTAAATATTCGCCGGCATTTTTTGTGGGGATAATTCCCAAAATCTTTTTAAACCGAAGGTCGTTTTCTCTAATCACTTTATCAATTACAAGCGGAGATTGAATAAGCTCAAGTTCATTCAGCATACCGCTGCTTCCGCCCGACATTAAAGCGGCAACCCCGCCCGATGCGGAACCGATTTCCTGAATAAAATAAGGGTTTATTTCCGCCATATTGGAATTATTTGTTTTGTTTACATATAAATCTGCGCTTACCTTATATTCTTTCGGCATAATAAAAGTCAACACAATGAAAAACAACATTACGCATGAAATGATTTTTATAACCAGCTTCATTCTGCTTTTAACTGCATAAAAAAGTTTTCTAATATCAACGGATATGTCTTCGTCAAGCTCATCTTGAATATTATAATAATTTGCCTGCTGCATAAATTCTTCCTTATAATTGCTGTGTTTCCGCCATAAGTCCGGCTTTTTGCAAAGCTCGGTTCCGATAGCTCTTAATTG
>CAYUWO010000145.1:1933-2229 GCA_964448535.1 uncultured Gammaproteobacteria bacterium
GTATAACTAAGATAAATATTTATCACAAAAACAGTAAAAAAGCGAATAATTTAATAACAAAATTGTAATAATTGTTTTATAAGTCATAAAACAAAGTACTGTTAGGAATTTAACGTTATTTGTTTTTAACGGCATTGTTTATAAAATAAATTCCGCATATTAAAAAATAAAATTTTTAATATGCGGAATTTTATAATAATTTTGATTACCTAAAATCATCTTTTAAAGAATAGCTGTAAAGTTTATTTTTTGTAATTATTCTGAAATATTTTCTGATTAACTTAAATATGCCGATT
>CAYUWO010000146.1:0-2125 GCA_964448535.1 uncultured Gammaproteobacteria bacterium
GTAATATCGTCAAGTTTGGATAAAACTTTATTTTTTTATGGGGGGGGGGGGAATGCTTGTTACATTTCTTTACATGGATAAACTCTCCATTCGGTTTTATATTTATCTTTAATGTTTATCTTGAGAGTAATTGAAAAAACATTGTTGTTTGGCATATAATTAGCTTGTTACAGAGCGGAGAAAAACCATGGCGGATAAAAAAAGACGAGTAATTATCACAATTTTATGTCTGATTGGGCTTTTATTAACCTTTGACCTTATTTATATATACATTAAAACAAATTTTATTGAAAATGCGCCCAAGAGCTTTTGTTCAATAAACAGCTTTGTTGACTGCGACGGGGTCGCACAAACGCCCAAAGCTTTTGTTTTTGGCGTTCCGCTTGCAATTTGGGGGGGCGTTTTATATTCCCTTTTTCTCTTTTTAACTTGGATAGAAAAAATCAGGGAAAAAATAAAACTTCCTTTACTTGCCGTTTTTAAAAACCCTTTCTCATACGTTGCCTCAATCGGGCTTTTTTCTTTTGTCTGTTCGGTTATTCTTGCCTGCATTTCAATTTTTGACATAAAAAAAATCTGCATTTTATGTTTTATGACATATTTTATTAACCTTTTTATTGCCCTTTGCGCCGTTAAAAAAGATTTCTTCCTGACAGACATCAAAAACACGGTTAAAGACTTTATAGACGGAGCAAGAAGTTATACTACCCTGTTTTTGGTTGTTTGCATAATAACGTTTGGGCTCCTTGGATATCTTTCCCGTTCGTTGGTTCTTGCCCCGAATTTAAAAGCCCAAAAATCCATATCTCAATTTTCTTCCCTTAAAGAGAATATTTATTCAGTCAGCGGCAATAATTTGGGAAATCCCGAGGGGGATGTCAGCATATATGTTTTCGGAGATTTTATGTGTCCGTTTTGCAAAATAATGAATGTTATGCTCCATAAGCTTGTAATTGACGATAAAAATGTCGGGGTGTACCATGTTAATTTTCCTTTGGACAGCTCCTGCAACCCGACGGTTACAAAAAAAATCCACCCCGGTTCATGCATTCTTGCAAAATATGCGCTTGCCGCTCAAAATCAGGGGAACTATTGGGGAATGGTAAGCTTAATATATAACAGCATGCCCCGTAACGAAGAGGAGATATTAGAGCTTGCGGAAAAAATAGGAATCGACCCCGATAAGCTTTATAACGATGCGCATTCCGAAAGAACGGACGAATATCTGCAAAGCCAGATATACAGAGGAATAGGCGAAAAAGTTATTGCCACGCCCACCCTTATAATAGACGGAATTCCGCATACGGAAGCTATGCCCTATTACAGGCTGCAAGAGCTCGTTAAACAGTCAAGGGCGCGCCATGCAAAAAACGGAAAATAAAATCATAATTCATGCCTGCTGCGGGGTGTGTTTTGCGTATCCTCTCTTATATTTAAGAGAGCTTGGGTATGAGCCTGTTGTTTATTTTTTTAACCCGAATATATACCCTATGGAAGAGCATGAAAGAAGATATAAAGAGCTCGAGAAATATTGCAGGGTTAACGGAGTTGAGCTGATTAAGGAAAGCTTTAATCATGAGCGTTTTTTATCCGAAGTAAGGGGGCTTGAAAACGAGCCCGAGAGAGGGATAAGGTGTCAAAAATGTTTTTATTTAAGGCTCCTTCAAACGGCAAAGACGGCAAAAAAATCCGATATCTTTAAAATGACAACCACTTTAACCGTTTCCCCTCATAAAATTTCATCGGATATATTTAAAGAAGGGAAAAAAGCCCAAAAAGAAACGGGGATAGAATTTTTAGAGTTTGACTTTAAGAAAAAAGACGGTTTTAAAAAAACAAGCAAAATAGCTTGCGATTTTGGCATGTACCGCCAGAATTACTGCGGGTGCGAGTTTTCTTTTCAAAAAAGCCCGACAGGGCAAAAAAAATCTTTCAGGAGCGTTTAACGAGAAGATAAAACAATTTTTCATACTACATTTTTCTTTTCGTTACGACGCTTTTTGCGAGCGTCTTTTCTTTTGTATTTTTACAAAATTTCAAAATTATTGAATAAAATCTACTATCTTGCTATAATAATAGGCAACTTTATGATTGAAAGATAAATATTTGTTGATATGAAAATACC
>CAYUWO010000147.1:0-646 GCA_964448535.1 uncultured Gammaproteobacteria bacterium
GGACCTGCCCTCTGAATCTGTTCAAACGACCATCAATGCTCCTTCCGCAAATGAAGCTTTGTCTGCGCAAACTCCCCAGCCTGTTTTAAAATAGAGATGTTTTGATAACGGCATCGTTTTGTTATTTATCAAGCAATTTTTCAACCGCACCGATGAGGGTTTGAATGTCATAGGGTTTTGGAAGATAAAAGTCTGCCCCATGCTCTAAAATTGTTTTTTTATCGGGTATGCCTGTTGAAAAGATTATTTTCGGTGCTTTTTTTTGAGTGTTTTTATAATGTTTTTTAACGTTTTCAAGTGCTGAAATTCCGTCATTATCCTGCCCGTAATCTATCAAAATTAAGTTTGGGTCAAACTCTTTTATATAATCTAAAAGCGAGTTGTATGACGGACATATTTTTGTCCTGTAGCCTTTTATACCGCAGGTTGTTTCAATTAAAAGCCCCAGTGCTTCATCCTGCTCCATAATTAAAACTTTGTCATATTTAATCTCGTCCACCCTGCCGTACAATTTCGGACGGTCAATTATGTATGTTGATTTTTCGGCATTTCTCAAGGGTTTTAACATGTTAAAAAGATATTGCAAAACCTCATTTCCGGAATCAAACCGCCCTTGTGATATTTCAAGAACGGCTTCGGTTATTTT
>CAYUWO010000147.1:656-2117 GCA_964448535.1 uncultured Gammaproteobacteria bacterium
CTTTTGAGCTTGATGAAAGCATTATAAAGCTGTTCTTATAGTCATATTCGCTGTAGAATTTTTCTAAAACATTATCAAAAGCAAAGGCAAAAAACTCGGCGAGTCTTTCCCCCTTTATCGGGTCTGTAAAAACTATAAATTCGCCTTGTCCGATATGCCCTATCGTATCTTCTTTGGTTGTTGCGGAAGAAATTATTGCGCTTAAGGTTTGATAAACTTTTTCGGTTGCGATTTCTCCGTAAATATCTCTGTAATAGTTGATTTTATCTGCAGAAATTAAGATTAGCGAGGTGCGGAGCCCGCTCTTTACAATTCTGTTTAAAAATTTTCTTGTTAATTTTTCGCTTAAAAATCCGGTCAAGGGATTTGTTGAATTTTCAATATGCCTTCTTATGTGTGCGTTTAACCTTGCCTGAAATTCTCTGTTTGGCATAGCTTCCGATAAAAAATCGTCGGCGCCCGAATCCAGAAGTTCCAATTTATCGGACAATTCCCCTGATTTTGACACTGCGATAATTACGGGTCTGAATTTTATATAAAACTTTCTTATTTTTTCAATAAAATTTTTAATGTTTCCTTCTATTGTGTCGGATATTATTATAAATTCAAACTCTTGGCTTTTAATTTTATTTAGGGCTTCTTTTAAGTTATTGGAGAGATAAACCTCGGAATTTAGAAGTTTTAAAATTTTTTTATATCTGACGGATAACTCCTGTCTTTTGCTGATTATAAGGACAGCCGGCTTATACAATGTTTGCCTCCTTTATAAAATTTTCAGCGGTGTATGCGGGAAAACTTAACGTAAACTCGACAAAGGGAAAAGCATCTTTTTTTGAATTAACCGTGATATTCCCCTTCATTTTTTCAACAAGTATTTTTACTATGTAAAGCCCGAGCCCGCTTCCTTGCGCTTTAGATGTCAAATAAGAGTCTATTCTGTAAAATTTGTCAAAAATTTTCTTTTTTTTATCATCATCTATGTATGCGCCGTAATTTTTAATTGAAATAAAATTGAGATTTTCTTTTGTATATGTTTTAACCTCTACGATGTTTGAATCTTTGGAGTATTTTGAAGCGTTATCCAGAATATTTACAAAAACTTGCTGTAATTTATCGGAATCAAGAACCGATTCAACGCATAGAGCATAATTTGTTTTATATTGCATGCTCGGGTAATTAATTTTTACAAGGTCGATTGATTTTTGCAAAATTGAATTGATATCAATTTTTTTAAAAACCGGATTCGAATATTCTTTTTCGGAATCTGCCGCTGTGAGCGCATTTTCAACGAGGTTTATCAACCTTTGAGATTGTTCATAAATTATTTTTATAAACTTCTGTTTTTGACTGTCATCCAAATTTTCCCATGAACCAAGAAGAGTTTTTGAAAAGCCTTTTATGCTTGTCAGAGGGGTTCTCATTTCATGAGATATTGTGGATAAGAATTCCTTAATGCTGTCC
>CAYUWO010000148.1:0-2065 GCA_964448535.1 uncultured Gammaproteobacteria bacterium
TGTTTGGGAAAATAAGCATCATCGGGCAAGGGTCGAGGTCGATTGAATAACCCATTGCGTTTTCAATAACCGAAGTTGTAAACGCCAACTGTACACCCTTCATTATTGCGATTTCTTGTGTCGGGTCGTTTTTTGAAAATCTGTCGGCAATTTCTCGGCAATTAGGGGCATTGTCATATTCAAGCAAGCCGCTTCGCCCCGAAGCCTTTGAATCCAAATATCGGTTATGCTCCGCCCATTGTGAAACACTCATTAAAGAATCATTCGGAATCAACGCTTCAACTACCGAAAAAATATTATCGATTTGTTTTATTTTACTCGTCATTTTCGCCCTCGTAATATTTTTTCGCCGCCGTTTTTGCCGATTGAAGTCCTTGTTTTATAGTATTTGTTATTTTTTGGGTTAAAAATTCAACAATCAATTCTTTCGGTTGCTCTTCCGATTGAACCTTTTTAATAATGTCTATTGCATATATGCTCGGAATTTCGGTTAATCGCTTAATCATATCCGCGAAAATTTCTTGAATACACCTGTTTAAAACATCAACTTCAATAACCTCCCGTTTTTCTTTTGCGATTTTTAAACGGGTTAATTCCGATTTTTGTTGTTTTTCCTCCAATCGGGCGTTTAATAAATCAATTTCGAGTGCGAGCTGGTCTGCAGATTTTGTATTGCGGGAGCGGGAGTTCGCTTGAGAACTCATTCCCGCATTTTGTTTTGTTGTTTGCTTTGGAGCTTTGGTTTTTACCGTTTTTAAAAGTTCTTTTTTAACCCTCTCTTCTCGTTTTTGGCAATAAGGAGCGTTAAATTCGTCCAAAGTGTCAATTTCTCCGTCTTTGTTTAGCCGAATTTTCTTTTCCCGAATCAACCTTAAAACCGCTTGAATAGAATTAAAGTGAAAATCCCGCCTGAATTCTTCTTTTGTTAATTTCGCCATTTTTATAAAATCCCCGAAAGTTAACAAAACGGGGACGTGTTTTGCTAACTTCCTTTTTTGGCGGGAGCGGGAGTTGCGAAAGCAACTCATTCCCGCAAATTCTTTGACATTTCTTTTGTTAACCTTTTTTCGGCTTCCTCGACATAATATTCCCCGATTTTTGCTCCGATTTTTTCCCCTGCCGGTTGAAGCATTGGTCGAGCCTTTAAATTTTGGCTTTTACCTTTGAACGGATAAAGTAATTTCGCCGATTTACCTTTAATATGTTTTTTGCCGTCTTTTCCTATATATGTCCCCGTATCTTTTAATTGAAATATTCCGAATTTATGCCCCGATGTTTCACCGTCGGGAATAAAATTTATTGTTTTGTTCGTTGTATGAGCAACGGCAATTGCCTGTTTAAATTGTTTTGCCACATCCCCGTGAATCGGGTTTTTTGCAATATCGTCAATGTGTTTTGCTTCAACCCGTGAAATTAAATTTTCCTTTTTAACGAATTTTTTATAAGAACCACCACGGGCATATCGGGTGGGCTTTAATGTAAATTTCCCTTTTGAATGTAATGTTTCGCCGAGTTCCTGCTTTTTTAATTGCTCGGTCGGCTTTCCGTAAGTCGTGGCTTGTTGCCCGACGTATGAAGCCATATTGTCAACGTTTTTTTCTCGATATTGAGCCTTCTCATAATGTATTGAAGTTAAGACGATGTTTTTTGAATTTCCTCTTATTGTAAGCTCTTTTTTTACATTCTGTTTGTATAAAACGCTTGTTTCATAAGCCGCCTTCGATAACGTCGAACGAACCGTATCGGGGTATGCATATTTTGCAGTATTTTTTAAATTCGTCGTGTATTGCTTTAAATCTTTGTTGTCAACTTCAATCATTAATAAACCCTAAAAAGTTTCATTTGTGCTTGAATGTTCTCTAAACGCTCAACGCTTAATTTATAATATTCTTCGTCTTTTTCAACGGCGATAAAATCAAACCCCAAATTCCAACAAGCAACGGCGGTTGTTCCCGAACCCGAAAAGAAGTCTGCTATTACCCCCCCCCACAAGCTCCGACATAATTTCGTAAAATCATTTCAAATAATTTTAACGGTTTTTGGGTTGGATGAAACCGAAATTTGT
>CAYUWO010000149.1:0-2027 GCA_964448535.1 uncultured Gammaproteobacteria bacterium
TCTTGTATATATGTTATAGATTATTTCATAATTTTGCCATTATCCCGAGATTAAATCAATTTGGGGGCTTTATCTTTCAAAAAGGTGAATTGAAGTATTTTATCAGGCGTTATTACTAAATAATTATCAAATGAGCATGGATTATCTTCGGAGTTTGTTATTAAATCCGTATCAGTAATCAGAGCCGGTGTTTTATTGAAATTACTAAATCTTTATCAGCTCCGCTTTTTTCTTGTTTGTTTTGGCGCAAATACGATGAAGCGTGCGTTTTTTAAAAGTTCGATTATGATTTAGGCGTTATGTTGTAAAGAGCTGCATGGTATGATTATTGAGGTTAGACGGGTTGATTATTTCAGATAAAAAGTCTTTTTATAATAATTTAGAATAAAATTTATTTATAGCTCTCAACTTTTCTTCCGTATTTATCATACTCCGTAATTTTGCCTGAAAAATCTTTTTTAAATATCTTCAATTGTTATATAAAACATCGCCATTATCTTGCAGTAAGCCTTTTTCTATAAATTCATTTTTTATACGCAGATATTTTCAAAAATGAGCCGATTTTTATTGCTCTTTAATATTTGAAGCTAAAATTTTAATCTCACTAAATGGAAGGGAATTTTAAATTTCAAGTATCTTACATGCCTTATACGCAGGGCTTAAAATATTGCTATAACGGAATAGCCGCTTGTTGCATTCTCATAGAAATTATATGCAATTATCATAGACGCCCTAAATCAGCAGTTTTAACAACGGGGAGCGTTCAATTGCGTTCTTTAAAGTATTCCCTCGGCTTACGCTGTTTCTGAACGTCAGTAAATTTCATAAATTCTAATTTTTGTTTTTATTACAATAGTTAATAAACATACAAGATTAAAGCTTATGTGTTACTATGATTCCAGCAGCACAACAAGAGAGATTATGATTTGAATAAACAGCAACTTGCAACAAAGATTTGGGAATCGGCAAATAAAATGCGTTCCAAAATTGAAGCTAACGAATATAAAGATTATATTTTAGGCTTTATTTTCTATAAGTACCTATCAGATTATGAAATAAAAAAATTAAAGGAAAATGATTTTACTGATGAAGATATAAAACAGTTATCCGAAGATGATGAAACCATTTTAAAATTTGTTCAAAATACAATCGGTTATTTTATTTCATACGATAACTTGTTTTCAACTTGGCTTTTGATGGGTTCTGATTTTGACGTTTCCAATGTTAGAGATGCTCTTTCCGATTTTAGCAGATTAATTAATCCCGCACGTAAAAAAGTATTTGAAGGAATATTCAATACTTTAGAAACAGGTTTGTCA
Source organism: uncultured Gammaproteobacteria bacterium (assembly GCA_964448535.1). Taxonomy (GTDB): domain Bacteria; phylum Cyanobacteriota; class Vampirovibrionia; order Gastranaerophilales; family Gastranaerophilaceae; genus Galligastranaerophilus_A. The sequence continues at coordinate 1,320 of CAYUWO010000149.1, forward strand.
AAATTGGGCGATAGTTCAGGTTCTCAAACAAAAGCTATTAGCGCATTACTTCAATTAATACGGGATATTCCCATGGACGGAAAACAAGATTATGACGTTCTCGGGTTTATTTATGAATATTTAATCAGCATGTTTGCGGCAAATGCAGGTAAAAAGGCGGGAGAGTTTTATACTCCCCATGAAGTTTCTGTTTTGATGTCAGAGATTGTTGCAAATCACCTAAAAGATAAAAATGAAATTAAAATTTATGACCCGACATCAGGTTCGGGTTCATTGCTGATAAACATAGGCAAAAGTGTTGCAAAGCACATAAACAATGACAATAATATCAAATATTATGCACAGGAATTGAAACAAAATACCTATAACCTTACCCGTATGAATCTTGTTATGAGGGGAATATTAGCCGACAATATCGTAACAAGAAACGCAGATACTTTAGAAGATGACTGGCCGTATTTTGATGAAAACGACCCGTCAGGCACTTATGAACCTTTATATATTGATGCGGTTGTTTCAAATCCTCCGTATTCGCAAAATTGGGATTCGGCAAATAAAGAAAATGACCCTCGATATTCAAGATTTGGTCTTGCGCCGAAATCTAAAGCCGATTACGCATTTTTGTTGCATGATTTATACCATTTAAAACCAAACGGAATAATGACTATTGTTTTGCCTCACGGGGTTTTATTCAGAGGCGGGGAAGAA
>CAYUWO010000150.1:0-1953 GCA_964448535.1 uncultured Gammaproteobacteria bacterium
GCCTCTTGAAATTTCTTAATCGCTCACTCCTCGGATTCCGCTCCATAACCGCTTTCATAAAAGCGATTATTCCGCTTCACACGTCGTTCGCTTTACGGAGCTCCGCTGCTTATCAGCAGCTCCGTCCGTCAGAAATTTCGCCTCTTGAAATTTCTTAATCGCTCACTCCTCGGATTCCGCTCCATAACCGCTTTCATAAAAGCGATTATTCCGCTTCACACGTCGTTCGCTTTACGGAGCTCCGCTGCTTATCAGCAGCTCCGTCCGTCAGAAATTTCGCCTCTTGAAATTTCTAGCGGTTCGAACTTAGCAACTCCGCTATTTACTCCTTGCTTGCGGGGAGCGGGTGCTCAGGCGTAATACACCGCTCAAGGCTTAACGCCTTGAACCTTTTCGCACCGGCTCTTGTACTCAAAACTCATTTTTGTATTAAACGGATTTTGGTCTTGTTTGCAGTGCTTATAAACAGTTTTCACATGCAAGCCCTCATAGCCTCTGCTTTGGTGCGCTATTTGCGGTCTTTTTACTATAAAAATGCGAACAAGGGGGAAATTAAAAAATAAAAAACCTCTAAGAAATCTTAGAGGTTTTTATATATTGCAGAACAAAATTAACCGAGAATTTTGTCAACAACACCTGCGCCGACTGTTCTTCCGCCTTCACGGATAGCAAATCTCATACCTTCTTCGATAGCAACCGGAGCGATGAGTTCAACTTCCATAACAACGTTATCACCAGGCATAACCATTTCGCCGTCAAATTTAATTGAGCCTGTAACATCTGTTGTTCTGATATAAAACTGAGGTCTGTAGCCCGGGAAGAAAGGAGTGTGGCGTCCGCCTTCATCCTTTGTTAAAACGTAAACGTTAGCGGTAAATTTTGTGTGAGGTTTAATTGAACCCGGTTTTGCAAGAACCTGACCACGTTGAATATCAGTCTTATCAATACCACGGAGCAAAGTACCGATGTTGTCGCCTGCCTGACCTTGATCAAGAAGTTTTCTAAACATTTCAACACCCGTAACGGTTGTTTTCTTTGTTTCGCCGAAACCGACAATTTCGACTTCATCGCCGACTTTGACAACGCCACGTTCAACTCTTCCGGTTGCAACGGTGCCACGACCCGTGATAGAGAAAACATCTTCAACAGGCATAAGGAAAGGTTTATCTAAATCACGTTCGGGGGTAGGAATGTAGCTGTCGATTGCATCCATTAATTCCCAAATTTTATCAACCCATTTGTCTTCGCCTCTTTGAACTTTCGGGTTAGCTTGAACAGCTTCAAGGGCTTTAAGAGCGGAGCCTTTAATGAAAGGAATATTGTCGCCGTCAAATTCGTAAGAAGATAACATTTCTCTTACTTCCATTTCAACGAGGTCTAATAATTCTTCATCATCAACCATATCGCATTTGTTCATAAATACAACCAATTTAGGAACACCAACCTGACGAGCAAGAAGAATGTGTTCACGTGTTTGAGGCATTGCACCGTCTGTTGCTGCAACAACGAGGATAGCGCCGTCCATTTGAGCAGCACCTGTAATCATGTTTTTAACATAATCTGCGTGTCCGGGGCAGTCAACGTGTGCATAGTGTCTTGCGACTGTTTCGTATTCAACATGAGCAGTTGAAATCGTAATACCACGGGCTTTTTCTTCGGGAGCTGCGTCAATTTCATCAAATTTTTTAGCTTCGGCTTGACCGGCAGCAGCCATTGTACCTGTGATTGCAGCCGTTAATGTCGTTTTACCGTGGTCAACGTGACCAATGGTACCGATGTTAACATGCGGCTTGGTTCTTTCAAATTTTTCTCTTGCCATAAGATTTTCTCCTTTGATTTGTATCTTGAGTTTTATCGGTTTTTTGTTTTTAAAATGGGCAGGGGTGGATTCGAACCACCGTAGACTCACGCCAACAGATTTACAGTCTGCCCCCTTTAGCCACTCGGGCACCT
>CAYUWO010000151.1:0-1944 GCA_964448535.1 uncultured Gammaproteobacteria bacterium
ATTGCAAGCTAATCCTCCTCCTTGGACAGAGGTCCATACTTCACTTGTTAAAGAGATCAAAACTCATGTTAAATCTCTTCCTTGTCTAGGAATCCCTACTGACACTGCTTTCAAAATTGTTGAAACTGATGCCTCCGACATTGGCTACGGAGGAATTCTGAAACAAATTGTTTCACCAGGATCTCCTGAACAAATTGTTCGATTCCATTCTGGATCCTGGAATAATGCACAAAAGAACTATAGTACTATTAAAAAGGAAATCCTCTCTGTTGTTCTTTGCATTTCAAAATTTCAATCTGATTTATTAAATCAAAATTTTATATTAAGAATTGATTGCAAATCTGCAAAATATGTTTTGAAAAAAGATGTTGAAAATATTGCATCAAAACAAATATTTGCTAGATGGCAAGCGATTTTAAGTGTTTTTTATTTTGATATTGAATATATTAAAGGAATTAATAATTCCATCCCTGATTTTCTCACTCGTGAATTTTTGCAGTGCCACCATGGCAAGTAAAAAGGATCGAGGAAAAGGAAAAATTGTTAATCCCCTTGTTAATAAGCCTTTGGCCACCAAACCAGAGTCTTCTCTTATTGGCAAGCGCATTTTTTGCCGCAATAAATTCCGACTCTTTTTTGCTTGAGGCGGAGCCCTCGGCTAACTTTTCACCATTATAAAAAACGGCGGAAACAAAACTTTTATTATGCGCAGGTCCGGATTCAAATATTATTTTATATTCAGGCAGATTATGATTAATTTTTTGGGTATACTCCTGTAATTCCGCTTTTGGATTGCTTATATCGGAATTAATTATATCCTCTTTAAAATTTTTAATTAAAAAATTCTTTGCAGTTTCATACCCTTTTTCTTCAAATTCCAGATAAATTGCCCCGAGAAAAGCTTCAAAAGAACAGGCAAGAATCGTATCAATGCTTTTTTGACAGCCATCCTCGGATTTGCCCGTTAAAATTAAATTTTCAAAGCCCAATTTTTTGGCATAATCCGAAATTGTGCGGTCGGACACAATTGAAGAACGGCAAGCGGAAAGCCCCCCTTCGTTTTTATCCGAAAATTCGCTCAATAAAATGTCGCTTACGGCAAGTTTTAAAACGGCGTCGCCCAAAAATTCAAGCTTTTCGTAACATTCACATCTTTCTTCTTTAATTTCATAAATGTATGACATGTGGCAGAAAGCGCGATTCAAAAGCTCGAGGTTTTTAAATTTTAACCCAAATTTTTTGCAAAAACTCTTTAATTTTTTTACTCTTTCATCAGAAAGCAACATTAATCAAGCTCTTTATATAATAAATTGTGTCGTTAAAAAAGTTGTTTCCGCCCGTGAAATTAACGAAGTAATAGTAAGCGGCGGGAAGCGCAAAAATATAGCTGTCCGTTCTGTCCAAAAAGCCGCCATGCCCCGGAAGAATATTGCTTGAATCTTTAACTCCTGCGTCCCTTTTAATCAGCGACTCGGATAAATCTCCAAGCTGGGCGCTCACAGTTATTAAAAGCCCGCCCGCAACACATTCGTACCATTCAAGCTCGGTGTATAAAACGCCCGACAAAGAAACAAGAAGCGCAAGCAAAGCTCCCCAAACCGCACCTTCAACCGTCTTTTTAGGGCTTATAACATTGGATAATTTGTGTTTTCCGTATCTTCTCCCGAAAAAATATGCGCCGGTATCCGTTACCAGAATGCACAAAAACACAAACATAGTAAGGAAAAACCCTTCGCACGGTTCGTATATAAAAAAGCTGCTTGTTTCGGGGTGAATGTCGATTTGCCTTATAAGAATAATATGACAAGGCAAAAGCGCCCCGTATAAAAAGCCGAGCGCAGTTGTCGCAACATTTGCAATATAAGGCTGACGACCCATAAAAAGAACAATTAAAAACGATGATATTGTGCCCAAAACAAGAGTAGCGGGAATTAAATCAAGGCG
>CAYUWO010000152.1:0-1920 GCA_964448535.1 uncultured Gammaproteobacteria bacterium
CATTAAATAAATAATACTAACTATTCGATTATATAAGGCACAAAATAATTTTGCAAATGTTAAAAGTTTAAATTAACAAATATTTACTTATATATAAAAAAGAAACCCCTTAAAACGGGGCTTCTTCAAACTCAAAATTTCTTTGTTAATTTTTTTACAAATTGTCTTGAATAGATAAATCTTGGTTTAGCTTAACATAAACTTCATGACCTTTATTTGCTTTAAAAGGCGACCCTTTTGTTAAAAGCCCGATGACGTAACCGCCTACTCCGCCAACAGGAAGCCCGATTCCGTATGCAAGCCCTTCTTCATCCGTCGGGATACCTACGGCAGTGCCTGCACCTGCACCCACGGCAAGACCGCCGATTGTATATGCGGTTAATTTTTTAGCGCTGTTTCCTTTTAAGTATCCTTCCTGTTTGTTAAATACGGTTCCGTCCATTTGGGCGACAACGCCGTTAGGCAACTCAACACCGGTAAAGTTGAGCTTGATTGCCCCCTGTTTGTTAAAGATTTTGGGCTCAACAACTTCTTGAACGGAAGCGTGAAATTTTGCCCCTGCGGGAATTACAACGGTTCCTTCGGTTGTTGTGATATCTTTTTCATTTGTCAAAATAATTTCATCGCCCGTATTTGCCCCTTTGGAGTTATATTTTTCTATAAATGAAACATTCAGAATATTTCCTCTTGCAATTATTTTTCTTAAATTTGTAACCGTAACTACATTTGAATCTGCCTTAGAGTGGATAGACAAATGCTCCGTGGATAAAACCTGTTCTTCGGATACATATTCGTCTTTAACGGATGTCAGAGTCTTTTTCAATCTGGAAAGCAAAACTGCAGTTTCAGCCCTTGTAATTTCTCTATCCGGCTCAAATTTGGTTTTATCCGGATAGTTTACAAAAAGCCCGTACTTAACGGTTTTCGCATAAGATGCTTTTGCCCAATCGGGAATTAAATCAATGTCTGTAAAACTTTCAAGAAAAGATAAATCGTCAATTGTATCTTTTGTTATATGGCTCATAACAGATGTAACTTCAGCCCTGTCAATTTCTTTTGCGGGTCTGAAAGTGCCGTCCGGATAGCCGTATACCAGCCCGATTTGCTGAGATTTCATAATGTCATCGTAATATTTTGATTCGCTGTTTACATCCGGAAACGGATTTTCGATAAACACTTCAAGCCCCGATTGATTTAACACTTTAATAAGCATTGATGAAAATGCGCCCCTTTCAACGGGAGCTTCGGGGTTAAATTTATTATCGGAATCGAGGTTCATAACCCCTTCGTCTACCATTTCAATAATTTCATTGTTCGCCCAGTAGTTTGAATCTATGTCGGATATTGAAGCCGCCATGGATTTTGGGGCAAAAACCAACGCTGCAAAAATAAAAAGCGGCGCCAGCAAGTTTAAAATCTTTTTCATAATATTTACCTTTGCTATTACTTAATATCGTATCATATTCTACAATAACCATATAAGGCATGACAAGAAAAATGTTAATCTTGTAAAGTTATTCTTTTAAGTTTGCAAGAGGCTTTAAAAGAGGTCAGCTCTTTTTGTATTTTATAATTCATTTTATCCAGATTAAGTTTATTTGATAACGAAAGCGCTCTTTCAAACATTTTAACGGCGCTCTGTGCAGCTTCGGTTTTTTTATTTTCGGGAACGCTGTCAAGAGAATCTTGCATAATAACGGCTCTTAATCGCACGATTTGGAGCATAAAATAATTTAGCTAGTTTTTGTTCACATCCTGATATGCAAGCTCGGTATACATTTTTGCGCTTTCTAAATCTCCTTTTATTATGTAACATTCGCTCATAAGTATCTGGAAGAGTATTTTAAACCATGCGGTGTTTATTTTTGTGCTTTCTGATATTTGAATTGATTTTTCGCAAATCTCAATTCCTTTGTCTGC
>CAYUWO010000153.1:0-1763 GCA_964448535.1 uncultured Gammaproteobacteria bacterium
ATCTTGATGAAGCCGACCACTGGTTTACAATCGGACATGAAAATGCGCACTCGCTGGGTCCCAATAAGGGTACGGAAGCACTTGGGAAATATACAAGCATTATTGAAGAAAACAAAGCTGATTTAGGCTCGCTTGCCTTTGTGGACCTATTGGTCGAGCTGGGTTATTATGACGAGATTCAAAGACTGCAAATTATAGTTACTTTTGTTGCGGATAACTTTCTTAAATCAAAACCGGAAATGTCGCAAGCGCACCGAGTAAGAACAGTCATGCAGAATTATTTTCTGTATAAAAAAGGGGCATATTCGATAACGGATGAAGGAAAAATCTTTGTCAACATTAATAAGGTTGTTCCCGCCGCAAAAGAAATGCTTGATGAAGTTATAAAAGTTCAAATGTCGGGCGATTTTAGCAAAGGCGAAAAATATGTGCTTGATAATTTTGTCTGGACGGAGGAAATGGAGCTTATTGCGGGCAAATTAAAAGAAATAAATAAAACTTTAAATGGCAGAGTAATTGCCACCCTTGCCGACGAACTTTTAAAAATTGGCTAAATAACCCATGAGCCTTTTATTTGCCATAAATAAAGATTGGGATTCGGACTTTCGGCGATATATTTTTTCTCCCAAAAGCCTTCCGTTAATCCCAAACTAAGACTGTAATTCAGATACAGACAATGCGCCTTGCCATAAACTCCTTTTTTTACGCACTGTTTTTTATCATAGGTCATGGCGTTTGTTTGAAAAGGAGATAAAAAAAATTTAAGATAGGTTAATATTTCGTTACATTTTAAAATCTAAACAGCAATTTTTTTTGAAATAAAAACTTTATTATAACGTAGGGAATAAGTTATTAAAAAGGAAGAAAACCAAAGATATATCTGCATTTGAGCAGTTTTATATCAAACAGAAAAAGATTATTTTACTCTCTCTTAATATCCTCGTGTTTATTTAATGTTTGTCTTTGTACAAACATTTTTTTTTGCGAAAATACGCAGATTATACGAAAATAAATGTCCCATAAATCCGGACTTAAAAAGATAAAAAAATACCTGTTAAAATAATGGGGTTTATCCCTTTTATTGAGAGAAAAACACACAGGCAAAAATTGCCGAGATTATTTCAAACGGTTGACTTTCAAGTTTGTTTATTGTCAAATAAGAGTACTTATTACTAATTAAAAAAGGAAACAACATGCCTACAATTAATCAATTAGTCAAAAATGAAAGAAAAAGAATGATTGATAAAACCAAATCCCCGGCTCTTACGGATTGTCCGCAAAGAAGGGGAGTGTGCACAAGGGTTTATACAACTACCCCCAAAAAGCCTAACTCGGCTTTAAGGAAGGTCGCAAGGGTAAGATTAACCAACGGTTTTGAAGTTACTTCTTATATCCCCGGAATCGGGCACAACTTGCAGGAACACTCCGTTGTCATGATTAGAGGCGGAAGGGTTAAAGACCTTCCCGGTGTCCGTTACCACATTATAAGGGGGACACTTGATACTGCGGGTGTCCAAAACAGAACCCAATCAAGATCAAAATACGGCGCTAAAAAAGGCAAACAGGGCGCTAAAAAATAATTGAGTTAAAAAATAAATCGTATTTTTAAATTACATTAAACCAGAAAGGCAAACAACAAATGTCAAGACGTTCAAAACCGGCAAGAAGAATCCCTGCGCCGGATCCTATATACAGCAGTGTAGATATTGCAAAATTTATTAACCGCCTTATGAAAAGGGGCAAAAAGTCTGTTGCACAAAGAA
>CAYUWO010000154.1:0-1719 GCA_964448535.1 uncultured Gammaproteobacteria bacterium
TAATATTGTTAAGAATTATTAAGACATCTTGGGGAAAAAATTTTAAAATGAGCGAACAATTTGAGCCTGATTCATATAAAAAAGTTGTTAGGGTTTCAGATAAAGAACTTGCGCAGCTATGGCAAACTTACCATGCGGATAAATCTAATAAAGCCGCAAGAGATAAGCTCATTGTTCAGTATATCTACCTTACAAAATACGTTATAGGAAGAATAAAAGTTAACCTTCCCCCAAGTTTCTCTTATGAGGACATTACAAGCTATGGAGTTGAAGGGTTGATTGACGCTGTTGAAAAATATTCTCCGGACAGAGGCGCAAAATTTGAAACTTATGCTCTTATGAGAATCAGGGGCACAATTATAGATAAAATAAGGGCTAATGATTGGCTGCCGAGAACGGTAAGAAAAAAAATAAAAGAAGTAAAAGAAACTGCCTCAAACCTAAAAGCGGAATTTGGAAGAATGCCCACCAGCGCAGAAATCGGCGAAAGATTAGGCATTGAAAAAGAAAAAGTCGACGAAATTCTGGCTCAAGATACGGGCATAGACTCTCTTTATGATAAGAAAAATCTCGGCGATGAATCTGTTGAAATTATTGATACAATCGAAGATTCAAAAAGCGAGCGCCCCGAAGAAGCCGCCGAAAAAAAAGACGCCAAAAAAGAACTTGAGCGCGCTTTAAAAAAGCTCCCCGAAAGAGAGAGAATACTTCTTGTGTTTTATTATCATGAGAATATGACCCTAAAAGAAATCGGAGAAGCCATAAATGTATCAGAATCGAGAGTTTGCCAGCTCCATGCGCAGGCAATTATGAAATTGAGAAACATTTTGAGCGCCTCAAGACAGGATAGAATGAACAAAACAATAGTTAAAACAACAAAACTTTATTATTGATTTGAACAAAAAAGCTCCTCCATTGACGAGGCAAGCCTTATAATCCCTGTTTCTATCGTTTTTTCATCGGCATTAGTATAATTTAACCTAAGGGTATTTACGTCTTTCATGTCGGTATAAAACGGATCTCCCGGCACAAAAGCAACATTTTTCTTAATTGCGATATCAAAAAGTTTTGTTGAAGATTGCCCAAAAGGCAGCGTTGCCCAAGAAAACATTCCTCCTTTCGGTATGGTATATTTAACTGATTTTGGGAAATATTTTTCCATTGAATTAACCATTGCAGCAGCTTGGGTCTTATAGAGTTTTTTAATTTTTTCAATATGTTTATCTAAATCGTTATTTTGAAGATAATCAGATATTAAGTATTGCGCAAAAATGTTCGAATGAAGGTCTGACGCCTGTTTTGCCGTTTCGAGCGCTCTTATGATTTCTTTATTTGCAATTATATATCCGAGCCTCATCCCCGGGGTTATAATTTTTGAAAAAGACCCCAGATATATATTTTTTTCGCTTTTGTTAAGCCCGATATAAGGAAGCCTTTCTCCCGTATCGAACTTTAACTCGCCGTAGGGGTCATCTTGAATAAGTATTATTTCTTCGTCTTTCAGACAGTTGAAGATTTCGTTTCTGTTTTCCGTATCATAAGTTAAGCCGGTCGGGTTTTGAAAATTGGGGATAAGGTATGCGGCTTTTATTTTATTATTTTTAACCACGCTTTTTAATTCATCAATGTCAAGCCCGTTGTCATTTAACTTAACATGGATAAAATTAGCCCTATATAAGCAAAAAGATTGTAAAAGCCCAAGATAAGAAGGCTTTTCGA
>CAYUWO010000155.1:0-1667 GCA_964448535.1 uncultured Gammaproteobacteria bacterium
AACGGTCCCTGTAAAAGGATTATTCCCTGTCTTGACGTTAAAGACGGCATGACGGTTAAAGGGTTCAATTTTAAAAATTTAAGGTATGCGGGAGATTGTGTCGAGCTTGCAAAAAAATATTCGGATTCGGGCGCAGACGAGCTTGTTTTTTTGGATATTACGGCAACAAACGAGAAAAGAAAAACCATAACTAATCTTGTTGAAAAGGTTGCAGGGAATATCTTTATCCCCTTTACTGTCGGGGGCGGAATTTCAAGCACAGACGACATCAAAGCCGTTTTAAAAGCGGGGGCGGACAAAGTTTCCCTCAATTCTGCCGCCGTCGTGAACCCCGATATAATTTCAAAATCTGCCGAATATTTCGGCTCTCAGTGTATAGTGTGCGCAATTGACGCAAAAAGGGCGGACGGCGATTTTTACGTTTTTATAAATGCGGGCAAAAAAAATACGGGCATAAAACTTGTCGATTGGGCAAAAGAAGTTGAAAAAAGGGGGGCGGGGGAAATCTTGCTCACTTCGATGGATTTTGACGGCACCCAAAAGGGGTTTGACATTGAAATGTTAAGCCTTGTGAATTCTATTGTAAATATTCCGCTTATCGCTTCAGGCGGGGCGGGCGCAGACCCTGAACATTTTATCGCCCTTTTTAAAAAAACGGACGTCAGCGCTGCGCTTGCCGCTTCAATTTTTCATTTCGATATGCTCCCCGTTTCAAAATTAAAAAGCGAGTTGTCTTATGCGGGCGTTTGGACAAGGGAAGTTTAATCATGCGAAAATGCCCGCAGTTTAAGCGGGCATTTTTTGGTGACGGCTTTTTATAAAGCCTGTTTAGCCAAAATATTTGAACGTACGTTCTATATTGGATTTGATAATCGAATCTACCGATTCCATTTCTTGTTCTACTGCTTTCTTTTGTGTTTCCACCTGATTTAATTTGTTTTCAAGTTTTGTATCAAGCGTGCTGACCCTTGCCATTGCGGAATTGTATTTAGCCTGTGCGGCGGCGTCATCTTCCGTGTAATACCTTGATGTAACGCAATCAAGAGAATCGGTTGATTTGCGGACGAATTTACCAGGTATTTTCCCAACAGGTATTCCTGTGTTAACATTCGCATCATCGCTCATGCTCTCGGGAGCGGGAACTAAAAGTTGAAACCCCCCGTTAGATAAACCCTGCTGTAAGGCGGTGTTAAAACCTTCGTTATTTAGCTGATTGATAATCGTTTTTAATGTGTCGGGTAACTTATCATAACCTTGAAATTTAGCATTACCATCTTCTCCTGTAAACATCGGGTCATTACTATTAGGGTCATAATATTCTAAACTCCACTGACCGCTTGCGTTTTTTGTTGCCCTAGCGCACAAAATAGGCTTGCCGTTAGAGTCTGCAATGGTAATCGTTTGACCTTCGGTGCCTGTCGGGTTCATAGCCTTTGCAAGAGAATTAAGGGTGAGGGTTTCCTGCCCCGTAGAGCCGTCATCATTGAGTATGCTGCAAGTCATAATGCTGTTACTTGTTGCGTCCGAATATTCCTGAGCACTTTCTTCCTGTTCCTGAGAAAGAATTATACGCTCCTGTTCAATTCTTTGTGAGGCAAGTTCTAAAGCGTCGTTTTTTGCTGTTAAGATCAGTAATGTTGCTTGTGATGCTGCTAAACCCCTTTTTT
>CAYUWO010000156.1:0-1647 GCA_964448535.1 uncultured Gammaproteobacteria bacterium
TCAATGCCAATGCTCTTGGTGCCGATTGTGCATTCAGGACAAAAAACGGAACATGCTATACTGCTGTTTTTGCCCCCGAACCTCTTTCAAGAGCTGAATGCGCTCAAGTAAAAGATGAACTTGGAATAAATGAGTGCGACCCAGAATCTGATAACGATTACTGGGGTGGAGCAGTAAAATACTGCGGAGGGGTATCAAAACTCCCAAGCGCACAACAGTTAGCTGATATTGCAAGTGAAATTTATGGTACAACAATTGGGGCGGAGGAAGATAAAGAGGATGGAATTTCTTACAACAAATCAATTGCAGGACGCATGGGATTCCGGACAACTTATGACATTGACAGGAAGCCCGGGGCAGAATCGGATGGATGGTACTTTGACCTTTTCTCTTTGGCTGAGTATACTGGTAGGCTTGCCGGAAGCAGACATTTCGCCCAAACACACTCGATATACCATACCCTGGCTTACTTTGATACTGACCCTACCTACTACATCCGCGAGGATTCTGCCATATCGGCTGTCTGCCTAGGTGATTAACACATTTTACCGTTAATTTTAACCCGTTAAAATAATTTTTAAAGCGTAATCTAAATAGTAAAGCCGCCCCTATCATAAAGGTTCTATCCCTATGCAGCGCTTAGGGTCAACCCTCATCAGAACCCGTTGTGATAGGGGTTTGGCTGTCTGCTTTGGTGATTGATATACATTATTACGGTGCTGCCGTTTGTTGAGTTTGAGCCGGCGGTGCCTCTTTTTTACCTATAACGCCATAAGTTTTTAAAAGGTTTAAGGTAAGTGCGATTATAACCCCGATTGCAATCCCAGCCCCTTTAACGGAATCCTTTCTTAAGGCGGCTGCGCCTTTGGATGCGATATCGTCAATGTTTGAATTTTTTAGAGAAGATAGCTTTTGTACAAACTCATTCTGTAAATTTGACAATTTTTCACTTTTGTTAAAAATGCCTTTGGTAATTTTTTCAAGATACTTTTGCCCTGCTTCTTCCCCTTGGAATTTTTCTGCGGTTTTTACAAGGGTTTTTATATGATTGTTGGTTATTATTCCTTTTTTTGCAATTTGAACTATGTCATCTCCGCCCGCTTTTAAATATTCCGGAACTTTCCCGCCGGCAAGAGTTTTTTCAAACATATCACCGTATTGGAAAGCAATTTCGGAGGGGGTCGGGGGATGAGAATTTATTGCGGAAACAATTTTTCCGCCTGCAGCGCCGATTGCGCCGCCTATTAAAGCGGTTGAGCCTGTGTTTATAACAGAGTCTTTTATTGCGCTAAAAAAACTACCGTCTTTTGAATTATTCCCGAATGAAATTTGATTTGACATAGTTTACCCTTCACTGATTATAAAAAGGCTAAAATACGAAAAAAATTGCTATAATTAACAGTGCGCTTTACAAAACTATAATATCGGAACAAATTAATTATGAAGCCTCGATAATCGTAATTTTGAACGTTTAATCGTAACGCTGTGGAAAATTGCGACATTTATCCAAAACAAAAATTGAACTTGCGGTCTGAAAAATACCGTATCAAATAAACCATGAAACATTGTGCCCGTGAGCGTTAAAAGAGAGGACGCCACAAGGATTCTTCCGTAAGGGGATACCCTGTTTTTAAGAGTATATTTAAC
>CAYUWO010000157.1:0-1647 GCA_964448535.1 uncultured Gammaproteobacteria bacterium
ACAGTTAGCAGATATTGCAAGTGATATTTATGGTACGACGATAGGAGCGGAAGAAGATAAAGGCGGCTTAAACTACAATACAAGTGTTGCAGGCGCTATGGGGTTACCGACAACATACGGCACAGGAAAATTTTCCTATGCTAACAACCCTCAATGGTACTCCCTTCTTTACTCTTCTGAAGAGTATACGGGCAAAATTGCCGGACATAGGGATTTCTACGAAATAAATACATTTTACCATTCCCGAGCTGATGTAGAGCACTACCCTAATTTCTACGCCCGCGAAGACTCCAACCATTCGGCAGTTTGCCTTGGTGATTAACACATTTTGCTGTTAATTTTAACCCGTTAAAATAATTTTTAAAGCGTAATCTAAATAGTAAAGCCGCCCCTATCATAAAGGTTCTATCCCTATGCAGCGCTTAGGGTCAACCCTCATCAGAACCCGTTGTGATAGGGGTTTGGCTGTTTATCTTTGTAATTAACATATTTTGCTTTTTAGGTTCGAATGTCAGAAATGCCGTGGGTGCGGCTGTACGCTGATTTTATTTTTCGGATAAAAATTTTTGTACTGTTGTTTCCATGGTTTCTTCCGATATTTTCATTCCTTTTGGGGTTCTAACCACTTTAAATTCGGCATTAAGACCCTTTTTATCTCTAAAGGGGATTCTTGCCGTTTTTATTTTATATTCATTGTCGCCCGTTTTTTCATACCTTCTATTTGTGTAAGTATTTTTGTAATTTACAAGTTGTGCGGTTTTTTTGCCTATTTTTAATTCTTTTATGTATCTTTCCATTGGAATAGTTACTGTTTCTTTTGTGCCGTCCGGTTTTATTACTACCCTTTTTATTTTCGCATTTTTGTTATAGTGGTTAACCAAGTCGTCTTGATAGTTGTTTGCGGAATTCACGTACGAATTAAAAAATTTTTCTACTTCGGCAATTTCTTTCTGCGATATCGGAGCCGAATCCGCAAAAACCGGAAGCAAATTAAAGAATGCTAAAAAGCATAACCCTAAAATAATTCTTTTAAACATTTGTTAAGTCCTTATTTAGTAATCATGCTTTTTAGTTTATGTTGATTGATTTTATTTGGTATTGCTCTTATTTGCTAGCTAAATCAAACATTATTATTCTATAGTAAAGTCGGGTGTTCCGAACATTCCTTCAATTTCCTCCAAAATAGCAGAGGGTTTTCTTGCTTGATTTTTTTGTTGAGCACGGCGCAAAGCCTCTTTCTCTTTTTCTTCGCTTGCGTTTATTAAATGATGATATCCGGTGCCCGCAGGGATTAAACGACCGATTATGACATTTTCTTTTAAACCTCTCAAAAGGTCGCGTTTTCCTTCAACGGCGGCTTCAGTCAGGATTCTTGTCGTTTCTTGGAAAGAAGCAGCGGATATGAAGCTTTCCGTGTTAAGCGAAGCTTTTGTTATGCCGAGAAGTAACGCTTCATAAGTTGCTTTTACGCCCCCTTCGGCTTCGTTAATTTTAGCGTTTTCGGCTTCTACAACCTTAAGCTCAACAAGCTCGCCCGGCAGAAGTTTTGTTGTGCCCGAATCTAAGACTTTTACTTTCTTAATCATCTGGCGCACTATAACTTCAACATGCTTATCGGCAATTTCAACCCCTTGAGAACGGTATACT
>CAYUWO010000158.1:0-1643 GCA_964448535.1 uncultured Gammaproteobacteria bacterium
GTTCTCGCCGTTCCTATATGCAAATTTCCGCTTGGGGAAGGCGCAATTCTCACTCTTATATCATCGCTCATATTCTTTCTCCAAAACTCATCAAAAGTTATCATACATCAAAATAATTTTTTTTAAACAGTTTTTATAACCCTAAAAAAATTAAACTGCGCTAAAATCAACTTATTTTTGTAAAATTTACGATTTTTATTGTATAATCTTTCCTATGGAAAATAAAGTTTTAAAAATAGGGATTATCGGTCTTGGAACCGTCGGCACGGGCGTTGTTAAAGCGCTTAAAGAGCTTAAAAACATAGAAATTGTTAAAGCTGCCGTTAAAAACATAAACAAAAAAAGGTCGGTTGAAGTTAAAGAATTAACCGATAACCCTTATCATATAGCAAATGACCCTGAAATTGACGTGGTTGTTGAGGTTGCGGGAGGGGTTGACCCCTGTTTTGACGTTTTAAAAATCGCCATTCAAAACAAAAAACATATAGTAACCGCAAATAAAGAGCTTCTTGCAAAGCATGGAGACGAGATTTTCGAGCTTGCAATTAAAAATAATGTTACCGTGCTGTACGAAGCGGCAGTTGCGGGCGGAATCCCAATCATAGGCCCGATTAAGACAACCCTTAGGGCAAACAAGTTTAATAAAGTAATAGGAATTTTAAACGGCACGACAAACTACATCCTGACAAAAATGGAAGAGGAAAACTTATCCTACGAAGAATGCCTTAAGCGTGCTCAAGAGCTTGGATACGCCGAAGCAGACCCGACAAACGACGTTGAAGGGTTTGACTCGATGTTTAAGATAGCGATTTTGTCAAATATCTTATTCCGTAAAAAAATCGACTGTGAAAAAATTTATCGGGAAGGAATAACCAAAATTTCAAGCGAGGATATTAAATGTGCAAAAGAATTAGGATATAAAATTAAACTCGTTGGGCTTGCGCAAAAAATGGAAGGGGGAGAATCGCTCGATATAAGGGTTCATCCTGTTCTTGTCCAAGATGCGGATACGTTGTCAAAAATAAATAACGCCATGAATACCGTTCTTTTGGAAGGCGAACCCGTAGGGTCGGTTATGTTTACGGGGGCGGGCGCCGGAGAAGGTCCGACCGCAAGTTCTGTCGTGGGGGATATTCTTGCTATTGCGAATGAATTTGCATACACGGATACCGTTCTCCCCTCTTCACGCATATTAGCAAAAGAAAAGGCAATTCAAGAAGATATTTCAAAAACAAAAAATTCTTATTACCTTGCAATAAACGCTCAAAATGTTTTGGGGATAATAGGGATTATAGGTTCAATATGCGCAGTAAATAACATAAATCTTCAAAGCATTCTGCAAAAAGGAATCAAAGAGGATAACACCGCATATATTGTAGTAATTACGGAATCTACGTTTGAAAAAGATATACAAAATGCGGTTTTAGAGCTAAATGCTCAAAATATAAAGGTCAGAAGTTTAATAAGAGTTATTTAAGGAAAAATTATGAGATATCAAGGGCTTATTGAAAAATACAGAAAATATTTACCCGTAACGGAATCCACCCCCGTTATCACGCTCAATGAGGGGAACACCCCATTAATTAAGGCAGACAATTTAGCTAAATATATAGGGCTTAAAAATTGCGAACTTTATTTAAAAT
>CAYUWO010000159.1:0-1639 GCA_964448535.1 uncultured Gammaproteobacteria bacterium
CTTTAGAAGGAGCTATGTCCCATCCGAGTTCTTTCAACCCTTCTTCCATTACTTCTTTTCTTTCCTTATACATCAGATTTAATTTTTGAATTTCTTCAACAGGCGCAATATAAGCCTTTGAGGCAGCTTCCTGTATAGCTTTGAAACAGCCCGAATCAATGTTATTTTTAATTGTTCCGAGCGCCTTTATTGCGTCTTTATTTCCCGCAACAAACCCCACTCTCCAGCCTGTCATATTGTAAGATTTTGAATGGGAATAAAACTCAATTGCGATATCTTTTGCGCCTTCAACCTGAAAAACCGAAGGCGCAATATACCCGTCATAAGTCATTTCGCAATACGCCATATCGGAGCAAAGCAAAATGTCGTATTTTTTACAAAAATCAACGGCTTTTTTATAAAACTCAAGGTCGCAAACAGCCCCCGTCGGATTATTGGGGTAATTTAAAAACATTATTTTTGCCGCCTTTGCAACATCAGCGGGAATTTTATCAAAATCGGGCAAAAACCCGTTTTCTTTTTTTAAAGGCATTGAATAAGGCTCTCCGCCCGCTAAAATCGTTGCGTTTTGATAAACGGGATATCCGGGGTCGGGGCATAAAGTTACATCGTTAGAATCAACAAAAGCAAAGAAAACATGGGCTATTGCTTCTTTTGAACCTATGTTTGCAAGAATTTCAGAATCCGGATCCATATCAACGCCGAACCTTCTTTTTAACCAATCGGCGCTTGAGCGTTTAAATTCTTTAGTGCCGTCATAAGGCGGATAATCGTGGTTTTTAGGGTTGTCAATTGCTATATGCATAGCGTCAACCACCGTTTTTAAAGTCGGGGTGTCAGGGTCGCCTATGCCCAAAGATATAACGTCATATCCTTTCGCCCTTGCTTGAGCAACTTTTTCATCAATTCTTGCGAATAAATAAGGGGGAATTCTATCTAATCTTTTTGAAGTTTTCATTTTATTTTTTATCTCCTTTGTGATACAATACTAGCATGAAAAAAAAGATTTTGTTTCTGTTTTTATTTACAATTTTAATTGCCGCTCCCGTTTTTGCTGCGGGTGAGGTGGATCCTGCGGTTTTATATAACAAGGGAATCGACTTGTACGAACAGGATAAAATCGAAGAATCAATCGCTTCTTTTAAAAAAGCTATCGCCATTGATCCGGAATTTTATGAAGCGTATTACAATTTAGCAAGAATAGAAGAAGCCGCCGGAAAGACAAAAGACGCCGATTTAAGCTATGAAAAGCTTATTCAAATTGCTCCTTCGGATTTTGAGTCAATTTTGCAGTACGGAGAATTTTTATATAAAGAAAAGCAGTATTCAAAAGCGTTAACTTATCTTAATAAAATTCCCGCCGACTCCGAATACAGGGCAAAAGCAAATGAAATCAAGAAAAATGCAGACGCAAAGCTGGCTGAAATTGAACAGGAAAGCCTCATTAAGGCTAAGCAATCTTTAAAAACATCCGTGATAGGCACGGTTCAGGCGCCCTCGGGGCTTGTGATTGACAGCCATGGAAATATGTTTATAGCAAGTTTTTCCGAAAATAAAATTATTAAGTTTTCGAGCGACGGCATGACTAAAATCATTTTTGCAGACAGCGCAAAAGGGATAGACGGTCCTATCGGGCTTG
>CAYUWO010000160.1:0-1606 GCA_964448535.1 uncultured Gammaproteobacteria bacterium
AACCCTTGAAGCAAGCGCAAAAGCGGCACATCATAGATTGGATGATATTGAAAAACGGCGGGATTAATAGCCTTGATTTTTATGCACTTATTGAGCAATAAAAAGATAATGAAATTATTAAGGCTTTATCTGAAAGGGATGTCAAAATAATTACTGTTGAAAATGCAAAAGAAATTCATGAAATAAATAAAAAATTAGAAAAATTAGAGGGTTTTGACGATGTTAAATTTTAAAATATCCGAACTTGTGTATTCCGATACTGCGATAAAACATAATATTAATAATATGCCAGATATCAACAGCTTAGATAATATGCTAAACCTTATTTTTTATGTTTTGCAACCCTTGAGGGATAAAATCAAAAAGCCGATTATTATCACAAGCGGGTTTAGAAATGTAGAAGTGAATAAATTGGTCAATGGCGCAAAAAACAGCCAACACACAAAAGGACAAGCCGTTGACTTTATAATTAAGGGTATGACGGTAACGGAGATTATAAATTTTATTAAAAGTTCGGGCGTTGAATATGACCAATTGATAGATGAATATAATCAATGGGTGCATATATCTTTTGTTAAGGGAAAAAATAGGAGGCAGGTTTTGAAATTGTAAGATTATATCATAATAAAATTCTTTTCTGTAACTAAAATAGTTTTGTATGCAACAATTCGTAATTCGCAATTTGCAAATTGCGAATTATTTTTAATTTCGAATTTGTGAATTTCTAATTACGAATTAATATTAAATGAAAGGAGAAAAACATTGCAAAAACAAAAAAGGGGGGCTGTTATTCAGTTCAAACAAAAATTTAATTCAAATTTTGAAGGATTTATTTCAAAAATTAGAATTGACGCAAAAACATGTATCCCCAAAATTGAGTATTCAAACAATACGGAAAAATCCAACAAAAACGTTGTTTTAAAAGGCAGAGCAAAACCGCTTGAATCATTTCAAGACGCCATGCAGGATTTGGCGAAGGGATTTTGCGAGATTTGCGAATTCGACGAAGAAAAAATTGATGATATTCTTATTACAACCGTTAATTTTTCGGAAAAAGGCGGAGTTATAGTTTCCGGGCAAGTTGCTCTCGAAAATTGCCCGTCCCCTTTATGTTTAAATACGCCGCATGTCATGATTGAAAACGAAACAGGCTTTGAAGTTCCAACGTATATGAAAAAGCAACTTGAAGAATTAAGAAATCAAGCCGTTATGTACATAATGGGTGAATCGGCGGAAAAACAACAGGAATTGAATTTAACGGGAACCTAAGATTGATACACGAATCCGGGCGGCGAAATTTCTGACAGGTGAAGCGAGCTTGCCCGAGCGTAACCTGTAAAGCGAACGACAGGTGAAGCGAAATAATCGCTTTTATAAAAGCGATTATAGAGCGGAATCCGAGGAGTGAGCGATTAAGAAATTTCAAGAGAGCGGAATTTCTGACGGATGTAGTCCGCACAGTGGACGTAGTCCGTAAAGCGAGCAGCGGCGGAGCGTAAGAATTATTTGTTAAAATAATTCTGGAGCGTAGTCCTAGCATGCGAGCGATTAGCGGAATTTCTGACAGGTGAAGCCCCCTTGGGGCGTAACCTGTAAAGCGAACGAC
>CAYUWO010000161.1:0-1605 GCA_964448535.1 uncultured Gammaproteobacteria bacterium
AAATTCTTTCCCCCGTTGTCTGATTATGGATATAATCATAATCAAGCGGGTTAACCTTTCGCTGCGTATCTTGATATGCACCTTGATACAGCTTGACATTATTTTTTTGTTGATTTATATTTTCAATAAGGCTTGCTACCCCTTCCGAAATTATATCGGAATTGGACAATAGCAAGTCTTTAATTTTGTCAACATCCACTTTTAAAAGTCTTTTATCATTATATGCTTTGTCAATAATCGGTTCATAATTTTCTCTTGAATGAATACTTCTAATATCATTTATTTTAATTTTTCCGTTTCTTTTATCCGTATCAAGAGCAACAAGAACATATTTGCCGGTATCATCTTTTAAATCCAAAATAACACTATAACGATTATTAGGAGCTTTTTCATTTTTATTTTGTTCAGCCTTAATAACAGCAATAGGATTCCTCATTGTTTCTAAAACTTTACTTATAGTTTTTTTACTTAAATTGTGGTCTTGATTTCTATTATCTTGAGCTTTTCTGATAATACTTGCACCTATTGTTAATGTGTTTTGAGTGATACCGGCTTCAACAAGTTTAGCCGGAGTTTTTCCAATCTCAAAAAGTTTTCTTTCTTCTTTTTGAGAAAGATTTCCGGACAAAACTTTATTAACAAATTTTTTATATTCAAGGTTAGACTTTATTTCTTCTAACTGTTGACTGTAATTTACATTAGCGCCTTGATAAAAAATGTTTGGATTAGTTTCGTCAAAAGTTCCTTTGTTACCCGTGGATTTTATTTGATTGGAATCAAAAACAATATAGCTTTTATCTTCAATTTTTTCTAAATTGTTTTACCTTTAAATTCGTTTTCCTCATATTGAATAATGCCGTCACAACCTTTTAATTTTATCTGTTCTATGTCATCATCATTTAACAGCCTCGTATATCTATAGGCGGGGGAATACTCCTTATATTCCAAATTGTTTATTTTCTCTTTTGTTTCTTTGCTTAAAATATTTATAAAATCTTTGGGACTTACGTTTTATTTTTTGTTTTAGTTAAATCAAGCGGTTTTGCATTGATAAATATACGCTTGTACACTTGCCCTTCAAAACCATCATTAAATCCGAAGTCCTCCGCAAATACTTTGGCATAATTATTCTTACTTGAAAAGTAAAATTTATTCGCCCCCTTGAATACTTCAAACCCTGCGCTTGCTTTCGGCGTCCCGTGATAAACAATTAAAGGCTTGCCCATAATATTTTTAACGGCGGATTTTTTAAACCACCTTTTAAAATGCCTGCTTTTAATTCCCTTTTCTTCCCATTCCCTTCTTGCTTCAACAATCTCATCCTGCTTCCTGCCGTTGTGCATGGCGCAAAAAAAGGCGTCGGCTATTCTCTTTATAAGGACAAGGCAAATGAGATAAGGGAAAAATCTTTAAATGAGGACGGTTCATATAACCTTGAAAAAATGGAGATGTTGATAAAAGAACAAAATCCTGATATTACGGATGAAAAACTTTCTAAATGTATGAGGGCGGTTCAAGACGGGATTATGAAAACAGAGAATTATTCCGTGGATGATTTTCTTTTAGATACGGGGCTGTTTAGGCAAAACGGACGGGATAGCATAA
>CAYUWO010000162.1:0-1512 GCA_964448535.1 uncultured Gammaproteobacteria bacterium
TATTTTCAAGTTATAACTATGTGCTTAATTTTATTAATTACGGGAATTTTTTAGGCTCTGAATTTATAATAAATCAACACTCCTCCTGCTTTTCAACCCTTCCTGAATGGCTAAAAGGCGGGGCGGCAAACTTCATCAGATATCTTTTTCAATTTGTTGATTTTTCGGGGCTGATTCTTTTTTTCCCTTTAACCCCTTTATATGACAAAATGTATCATGCGGTTTTTGACTTTTTTAATATACCCTACCTTTATAATTCTAACTATACAATTCCTAAATTAAATTCTACACTGACAGAACAAACAATGGGGCTCGGGATTTTAAGCTTTCTTTTTGTTCTTCCCGCTTTTATAAAAGGGTTCTTCAAAAAAGAATCGGGAATTTTAAACTTTGTTTTTATAATTCAAGCTCTTTTAATTTGTTTTTCTTTAATATATTTCCCGACTACAATAAGGTTTTTTATAGCTTACCTTCCTCTTTTGATTCCCTCGTTTTCGCTTTTTTATTTTAAGTGCGGATATTATAAAAAATTTATAAGTTTAATTTGCGTTTTTTATTTTTTCTATACCCCGCTTTTTTTGGTTCAAAGACCGTATACAAAATATATGAGCGAATTCAAAAAAACAAAAAGTATAAAAATGCTCACGGATGAAATACGAGATTTAAACACAAAAATGTATTTTTCAACTCAAAAACATATCTTATTAAAAAAAGAAATATTAAAGCTTGAAGAAAATAAAAAAATAGGGCTGTTTTTAAGCGACGGGTTTTTAAATTATCCGATTAAATATCTGGATTATAAAGGAATAAGAAACATTGATTTTTTGACTTATGGTTCTTCTGATGATATTGCGGGATACGATTATTTAATTTATGAAAATAATTATCAGGGAATCACGACCCAAAAAAAATATAGAAGCCCGCAAAATTTTGATAAAAACTGCCGTCTTGCTTTTTTTAACAAAAAACCTGTCGGATTTGTATGCAATATAGATGAAAACGCTTTTAAAAGTCATGGGTTTCGTTTAGAAAAAACAGTTGAATATAAGACCCATTCTTTTTTAAAAAAGACGGGAAATGATGATAACGCAAAGTTTTTCATCTTAAAAAACATTGTAACAAAATATTAATAAAATAAATCCGCTTCTAAAGATAAGATTTAATTCACCGATAATAATAGTAAGGAAAAGAAATAGGAGAACCTTTAAAAGTGAGCAACATTATCAACCCCAATCAACAATATAATAAAGGTTTTGAAGGAATGCCCCCACGGGATAATGCCCCCATTAAACAAAAAGACGACACATTGTTTGATAACGATTGGACAGGCAGCGCAGCAAACGCTATCGGAGAAGCGTTTAATAATATGGATGAATTTCTCCTCACTTTTAATTCTAAATAATTTTTAGCTGCATAATTAGTAAGACATTGAAATTGTGCCTTTATTAGGCGCTTTTAATTAATCGAAAGGAAGAAAGCATGACCACCATTAACAGCGCCACGGTTAACAAT
>CAYUWO010000163.1:0-1509 GCA_964448535.1 uncultured Gammaproteobacteria bacterium
ATGCGCCCCCTTGATTCTATCCCCTTTTGTAATTATTTTTATAAATCCGTC
This sequence comes from uncultured Gammaproteobacteria bacterium, assembly GCA_964448535.1. Classification (GTDB taxonomy): domain Bacteria; phylum Cyanobacteriota; class Vampirovibrionia; order Gastranaerophilales; family Gastranaerophilaceae; genus Galligastranaerophilus_A. The sequence continues at coordinate 52 of CAYUWO010000163.1, forward strand.
GGTTTGCCCATCGCACCATGATTTTGCAAGGCAAGACAAAGGGATATTATAAATTTTATAATCTTCATCTGCCTCTTGTTCGGTTACCCCGATTGAAGCGGCTTCCGGAGAGCCGTATATAATGTTTGGGATAAATTTATCACGAGTTATTTTCGTATGCCTGCCCAAAATCAAATCCATAACCGATTCTGCCTGTGCGCTTGCTGTGTGGGCAAGCATTTTTGAAGATGCGATATCACCCGCAACATAAACATTATCATAATCTGTTGTTAAAATGTTATGTCCGTGCTCCTCCAGCCCTTTTGGCATAACTCTTTGCCTTCCCGTGCATACAAGAACTTTTTCGGCTTCAATTTCTTCTTTGGACTTTAAAAAGAGTTTTCCGTTTTCGTATTTTTTAGCGGTTTTTCCTGTGTAAATTTTAACTTTTTTTTGTTTTAAAATTCTTGCCAGTCTTTTTTGGATATCAATATCCATTGATGGCAGAATAGTTTCTTGCGCTTCAATTAACGAAGTCTGCACCCCTAAATTTGAAAATATTCTTGCCCATTCAACCCCTATGGCTCCGGAACCTACTATGCCGATTGATTTTGGCAGGGTTTTCATATTTAAAACATCGTCTGAGCTCAATATCGTTTCATGGTCAAAAGGAAGCTCGGGGACTTCTTTTGGAACAGAGCCCGTGCAAACAACAATATATTTTGCTTTTTTGCCATTTACCGTCATATTCATAAAATCGGGAGCTGCCTCTTCTTTAATAATTTCAACTCCGTTTTTTATAAGTTCATGCTCGGCTGCCGAGAAAAGTTTTTCTACAATTGAGTTTTTTATATCGACCATTTTTTTAAAGTCGAAAGTAATCTCTCCGAAAACGTTTATGCCGAATTTTTCGGCTTCTTTTAAATTCGCATAGCTGTCTGATAAATGAAGAAAGGTTTTAGTCGGAATACATCCTCTGTGCAGACAACACCCCCCGATTTTATCTTTTTCAAAAGCAAGAACTTTTAAATTATAGTTTCTTGCAATTTTAGCTGCCCTTATACCGGCGGACCCGAGCCCGATAATGATAATGTCGTATAAGTTGTTATTTTCCTGTTCTTTATTCAAAAGTTTTTGTTTTTGCTTTTTCATAAGTTTCCCCTAATAAAAAATCCGCCCTAAAAATGAAATGGGGCGGATATTTTATTTTTTAAAAAATTAATATCTGTAATGTGCAAAAGCTTTATTTGCTTCTGCCATTTTATGAGTATCTTCACGTTTTTTGCATGAAGCGCCCTGTCCGTTTGAAGCGTCTAAAATCTCAGCGGTTAATTTTTCTATCATTGATTTTCCGCTTCTTTTTCTTGCAGATTCAATTAACCAGCAAGAGCCGAGAGCTGCGCCCCTGTCTGGCTTAACTTCAACAGGAACTTGATAGGTTGAACCGCCGATACGGCGAGCCTTAACTTCAATTAAAGG